>NZ_VPBI01000024.1:0-35520 GCF_013418795.1 Acinetobacter sp. YH12120
ATCATTCTTAACCAAGTCATTGTTTTATCAGAAGTTTTAATCTTCATCACCGCCAATGGATGTGCATTATAGGTGAAATATTTCGCCTTGCAACCCCTCTTTTTAAGTTTTATCAGTTTTTTAATCCGAACGGTTATTTATTCGGCAAAATCATTTAGATCTGTATTATTCTTGCTCAAAATTAGCAGTATGCTTATTTTCCAATATTAGCTACACTACTTTTATGTTCATTCGTGTTGTATTGAAATGACTCAAAATTTAAAAATAATAACCTTGCTGTCATTTGTAGCAATGCAAACACCTATTTTGTATGCTGCACCTGCATCAAATCTTTATAACACTACATTCTCCATTTTAGCGTATGCAAAATGGCAAGCTAGCACGCCCAAACTTTGTGTCGTAAATCAAGATAATATTGCACAACAATTCAAAAAACATGCCCCATTACATAATAAATATGACATTCAACCCATTCAAAGCCATGAAATATCTAAAAGTAATTGTCAAATATTAATTTTTTCTACGCTTTCTGCTGCACAAGAACAACATACCTTAAATACTCAAGTTCGATTTCCAGCCCTATCTATTAGTTTAAACAATCTGGAATGTGAAACTGGCAGCGCTTTTTGTCTTTATAAAAAAAATGATAACTATGCTTTTAAAGTCAACATGGAAAGCTTGACTCAATCTCAAGTGCATATTGATCCGCGTGTATTACTGCTTGCAAAAACATCGGAGTCAAACTCATGAAGCAGTTATACACTCCAATTACCTTGCATCAATTATTCACACGCGCACAACTCACTATTTTTGTTTTAACTTTTACAATTTGCTCTGGTATTTTTTTGGTGATCTCAACCTACACCATGAACACCTTCGCAAAAAATAGTTTGCAAAGTTTATCTGCAGCATTAAATGAACGTATTCAACCGGCTGTTGTATTCAATGACCAAATAACACTGAACGAAATTCTGTCTGAACATACGCAGCGTTATTCTATTCGTTCAATTGAAGTACGCTCACCTAAACAGACACGTATTGCCTTTATTGAACAGCAAGGTCTAGAGCATTTTTCAATTCAGGCTTTATTGGACTATCTGTTTTTTAATCATCCTGTTCGGCTGAGTATTGACCATGATCAGCAAAACTATGGTGAGTTGGTGGTGTATGGAAACTCTAGTGACTTGGTCAGTTTTTTTTATAAAATCGTTTTAGGATTAATTTTCGGTTTTATTTTGCTTTTAATTGCTGTGTTTTGGTCAATTAATTCAATTTATCAATATCTCATGCAATCTTTAAGTTCTATTGTCAGCTCGGCACAGGAGATCAGTGCACAAAAAAATTATAAGCTGCGCGTTTCAAGTTCAGATATTCAAGAACTTCATGAACTGAGTTATGCCTTTAATGGCTTACTCAATGAGATTGAACAATCCCATAAGAATTTATTGGTTGAAAATCATAAACTGCAATTTCAGTCGCAATACGACAATTTAACGCAGTTGCCAAATCGTAATTATTTTTATGAAACACTGTTTAAGCTATTTACCCAGCCTTCTGCTACGGCTGCAGTATTTTTTTTAGACATTAATAACTTTAACCAAATCAATAACCAATTTGGGCATTTGACGGGCGATAATATTTTACGTGATTCATCACATTGTCTAATTCAGATTTTGCCCTCACATGCGTTTGTTGCGCGTTTAGGTGGCGATGAGTTTGCAGTAATCTTAACTGGCTCACACTCCACTGCAGAATTAGAGGATTATTGTCAAAAGATTCATGCTTGCTATACCTCTACATTTAAGTATGAACAGCAACAAGTTTCCTTAAATGTCAGTATTGGCGTAGCATTGATTGAATATGCCAAAACTCCTGAAAATTTAATTGCCGATGTCGATCGCGCAATGCTCAAAGCCAAACGTGATCAATCAAAATGGTATATTTCACCTCAATCAAACAATAAACAGGTTCCTTATGCTTAAAAAAGTTCTGATCGGCACACTTATTCTTGTTATGGTTTCACTCAGTGCTTGCATGAGTTTGGGGAATGTCAGCTATAAGCAGGCGCGCATGCTAAAACAAGAAGGCTTTATTTTAAGTGATGATGGCTGGACCTTAGCCCTGCCTGAACGCTTGTTATTTGGTTTTGATGAATACGCCATTCAAAATAGCCAAAAAGAACGCCTCAACCAATTGGCACAACAGCTGCATAAATATGACTTGGATAAACTCAAGTTTATTGGTCACACAGACAACGTAGGTTTAGCCAGCTACAATCAAACCCTATCGGAAAAACGCGCCCAAAATGTGGCTCAGATCTTTTTAGATCAGGGTTTTGAAAGAAAAAATATTCAGGTGATTGGACGTGGTGCAACACAACCAATGGTAAGCAATGACACACCAGCAAATCGTGCCACCAACCGACGCGTCAATGTGACGATTGTGCCTTAATAAAAAAGACACTAAAACTTTTCTTATATTGAGCCTCATTCTTGAGGCTTTTTTATGCTGACCAATAACTAATACGAAATCAATTTTAAACCAACAAGGCTTTCATAAATTTCAGGCAAAAAAAAACCGCTTAACGCGGTATCTTTATTGACTTAACCATTTCTACTTAGTATCTGTTCTATTTAGAAAATGGTCGGAGCAGTAGGATTCGAACCTACGACCCCCTGGTCCCAAACCAGGTGCACTACCAGGCTGTGCTATGCTCCGTTTATCTCTCAAAGAGATTGGGGTGAATGACGGGATTCGAACCCGCGACAACTGGAATCACAATCCAGGGCTCTACCAACTGAGCTACATCCACCATTATGTTTGGTTCTTTTATACCAAGCTACCAAAAAATGGCGCGCCTGACAGGATTCGAACCTGTGACCATCCGCTTAGAAGGCGGATGCTCTATCCAACTGAGCTACAGGCGCATGACCGATGATACATAATATCATGCGATACGTTGCCTTGAAGAATTGGTCGGAGCAGTAGGATTCGAACCTACGACCCCCTGGTCCCAAACCAGGTGCACTACCAGGCTGTGCTATGCTCCGATTCATCTCAGCTTTTTGTGTATCGCACATCGTGCGGTACGGTGTGCATTCTAGGCGCGACGCCCGAAGACGTCAACACCTATATTTAAAAAAAATTAAAAAAAAGCTTCAACCGTATATTTATCAAGCATTTTTGATATTTTTCAATCAATTTTAGCGTTTTAAGCTCGCACTGAAATTCAACATACGATCTAGTGGTAATTTAGCACGTTCTGCCATGGCAGGTTCAACGAATACTTCTTGATCACCTGTTTGCAATACATGCAAAATTCCATCCAATTCATTCATCGCCATCCACGGGCAGTGTGCGCATGAACGACAGGTTGCACCCTCACCTGCAGTTGGTGCTTCAATTAGAATTTTATTTGGTACAGCTTGCTGCATCTTGTAGAAAATACCGCGGTCTGTTGCCACAATTAAACGCTCGTGTGGCAAAGTTTTTGCCGCTTGAATAAGTTGCGAGGTACTGCCCACCGCATCAGCTACATCAACAACTGATTCTGGTGATTCTGGATGCACCAAAACTGCTGCATCCGGATACATGGCTTTCATATTGGTTATACCGCGTGAACGGAATTCTTCATGCACAATACACGAACCATCCCAAAGCAGCATATCTGCGCCAGTTTTCTTTTGAATATAGCGTCCTAAGTGCTGATCTGGCGCCCAAATGATTTTTTCACCTAAGCTATCGAGATGTTCAATAATTTCAACCGCACAGCTTGAGGTAACGACCCAATCTGCACGCGCTTTTACCGCAGCGGACGTGTTGGCATAAACCACGACTGTATGATCAGGATGCGCATCACAGAAGCGGCTAAACTCATCGACAGGACAACCTAAGTCTAGCGAACAAGTCGCTTCTAAAGTTGGCATAAGAATGGTTTTTTCTGGCGATAAAATTTTGGCAGTTTCGCCCATAAATTTTACACCAGCTACGACCAACGTGGTTGCCGCATGATCACGACCAAAACGTGCCATTTCCAGTGAATCCGAAACACAGCCACCTGTTAATTCAGCCAGTTCCTGTACTTCAGGATCGCAGTAATAATGGGCAACCAAAACAGCATTGTGCTTTTCGAGTTCTGCTTTAATTTGCGCAAATTTTTCCTGCTTGGCTTGCTCACTCAAATGATGTTCTTTGCTTTCACCCAAGCGATCTAAATGCGCCTGCACAATTGATTTGGCTTCATTGGCAATTAAATTGGTCGCATCATTCATAACAACGTCTTCTCTATCTTCATGCTTGCCCGAACACAAGCTTACTCAAGTCACTGATGATATGGGGGCAATTTACTCATTCACCAGCCCTTTGCCGATTGAATGCTAAAAAAGCCTCACAACGGAGGCTTTATCACTCAATTTGAATTTTTACGAACGGTAATCCGCGTTGATCTTGACATAATCGTAAGACAAGTCACAAGTATAGACTGTATCTGTCGCTTGACCACGTCCTAAATTTACACGAATGGTCATTTCGGTTTGTGCCATGACTCGCGCGCCCGCTGCTTCGGTATAGTCGGCAGCAGCACCGCCATCTTTGCAAATTTGCACATCATCCAACCAAACCTGAATTTTTTCAACGTCTAAATTTGGCACGCCAGCATAACCAATTGCAGCAAGAATACGCCCCCAGTTTGGATCTGAGGCAAAAATGGCCGTTTTTACCAATGGTGAATGTGCAATGCTGTACGCAATATCACAACATTCTTGGGTATTGTCACCATCTTCAACACGTACCGTGATGAATTTTGTTGCACCTTCACCATCACGGATAATCAGTTGTGCCAAACGCAACATCACACGATTCAAAACATCTAATACCACAGCATAACGCGGGTCATTTTCACTGCAAATTTCAGTGCCACCCGCCTGACCTGTCGCCACCAAGATACATGAATCATTGGTCGAGGTATCGCCATCTACAGTAATACGGTTAAATGATTGTTCTACGCTGCGTTTGAGCAATTGCTGCAAGATGTCACGTTGAATTGGTGCATCGGTTGCAACATAGCTAAGCATGGTCGCCATATTTGGGCGAATCATACCTGCGCCTTTAGAAATGCCTGTCATACTATAAGTAATGCCATCTAACTCAAACTGCTCAGATGCACCTTTGGGTGTGGTATCTGTGGTCATAATACCTGTCGCAGCATCATGCCAAGCATCCTCACGTAACGATGCCAGCGCAGGTGCTAAACCAGCAACCAAGCGCTCAATCGGCAATTGCTCACCAATCACACCTGTAGAAAATGGCAAAACTTCTTGGGTAGATACACCTGCCAATTCAGCCAATTTGGCACAGGTGATTTCTGCATTTTGCATACCCAATTTGCCTGTACCCGCATTGGCATTACCTGTATTAATGACCAAATAACGCGGATTGCCTTGAGCTAAATGTGCTTTGGACACATGCACAGGCGCAGCGCAAAATGCGTTTTGAGTAAATACGCCCACTACATTTGAGCCTGCTGCAAATTCAAAAATAACCAGGTCACGTCGGTTCTGATAACGCACATAAGCCTCTGCTGAACCAATTTTTACACCTTTGACCACATGCATGTGTGGCATAGAGACGTCACCAACTGCCATTTTGAAATTTCCAGTACAAATTTGAGAATGTCACAGCTTAGTGGAAATTGAAGAAAAAATCGAGCATCCTCCCTGCTTGATTCAACTTTTGTTAATACACAAGGTCGTATATAAAAAACCAGCCCGTATGGACTGGTTTTAATCTTCAATGTAATGCATCAGCAACTAAAATTATACTGATTGAGCCTATTTGGATTATGGCGTAGTCGCAACCACGGTTTCACCCAATAAAGCCTGTTTTGCACGTTCTTGACTTGCTGCAGATAAAGCAGGATTTGTAGCCACAATACGATTTACATTGGCAGCATTCGCAGGTGCAATCGCTGCAGTCTGCAACACGATTGGACGCTGATCTGGATTAGCAAAGGTATAACGAATACCTGTGCGTGGGCTTGCCACAGTCACGTGACCATTATCCACTTGTACCTGTGCAGTGGTCGCACCCACAGCAGCTTGAACTTTTGCAGGAGTTGTCGTTGTTGCCGCATTTGCAAATGCGAAAGTAGGCAAGCTCAAGGCAACAATCATTAAAGGTTGTAATACTTTTTTCATTTTTTGTTCCACACGTGGATATTGCATGTGCAACTAAATAGCATTTAATTCCAAAATCTGCAAATGCTATACACATCTTGCAAAACTATTACCACAAAGATTTTGCACCCCAAAATACAAAAAGCAGAACCAAAGTTCTGCTTAAGTTGTAACAAGTCAGGTTTAGATTTTACCGTGACACTGTTTATATTTCAGTCCTGAACCACATGGGCATGGCGAGTTACGGCTTGCAGGTGGAACAACCGTTTGCTCAGCAGCACTGTACTGTGGTTCTGATTCAAAGGTTTCGCCCGTTAAACCATCTACATCAGCATGTGAAAGATTAAGCTGCATCGCTTCTGCTTGCGCTTGCTGTTGAGCTTCCATCGCTGCCAGTTCTTCAGGTGTTGGTACATGCACACGCGAAAGATCGGTAACGACATCAGCTTTAATCACACCCAACATATTCACAAATAAGTTAAAGGCTTCTTTTTTGTACTCTTGCTCAGGGTTCTTTTGTGCATAACCACGTAAATGAATCCCTTGACGCAAATAGTCCATAGCCGCCAAATGATCTTTCCAGTGACGATCAAGTGAACTGAGCATAAAGTGGCGTTCTAGCATCGCAGCAGATTCATCACCCATTTGCTGACGACGTGCACGGTAACGTGTCACAATTTCATCGGCAATACGTTCAACCAAAGCTTCTTCATCTAGGCGACGATCATCTTCGAGCCATTGGTTAATTGGTAATTCGACGCCCAAATCATCACGCAAGGCACGCTCTAAACCATCAATATCCCATTGGTCATGAATTGATTCTGGTGGAATATAATTGGCGATCATACCTGTGACCACTTCACGGTGCATTTCTTCAATATAGTCTTGCAGCGTGCTTTCTGCCAGAATATCATCACGCTGTGAATAAATGATCTTACGTTGTTCGTTGTTTACGTCATCGTATTTCAACAAGTTTTTACGGATGTCGAAGTTACGTGCCTCAACTTTACGCTGTGCATTTTCGATAGAGCGTGACACCATTTTGTGTTCAATCGCTTCATCTTCCTGCAAGCCCATAGCACGCATCATTGCTACAACACGATCACCTGCGAAAATACGCATTAAGTCATCTTCGAGTGACAGATAGAAACGTGACACGCCTGGGTCACCCTGACGACCTGCACGACCACGCAACTGGTTGTCAATACGACGCGATTCGTGACGTTCTGAACCAATAATGTGTAAGCCACCTGAACTTAACACCATGTCATGGTTTTGTTCCCACTCTGCCTTTAAACGCGCTTCATCTTCAGGAGTTGGGTTTTCAATTTTGGCTAGCAAAGCTTTCCAGTTACCACCTAGCAAAATATCTGTACCACGACCCGCCATGTTCGTGGCAATAGTCACCGCACGTGGTGAGCCTGCTTGCGCAATGATGTCAGCTTCGCGTTCGTGTTGCTTCGCATTCAATACTTCGTGCTGAATACCTGCTTCACGCAGTTTATCCGATAAAATTTCTGAAGCTTCAATGGTCGCTGTACCAATCAGAATTGGTGCGACACCCGCTTCATGCACGCGTTGAATTTCTTGAATAATCGCGTTGTATTTACCAGTACGGTTTAAATAAATTAAATCGTTTTGGTCATTACGAATCATTGGTCGGTGCGTTGGAATGATGACCACATCAAGACCATAAATTTCTTTCATTTCTGCAGCTTCAGTGTCTGCAGTACCCGTCATTCCCGAAAGCTTTTTGTATAAACGGAAATAGTTCTGGAAGGTTGTGGTCGCTAAAGTCTGGTTTTCGGGCTGAATTTCTAGACCTTCTTTCGCTTCTACCGCTTGGTGCAAACCTTCTGACCAGCGACGGCCAGGCATGGTACGACCTGTGTTTTCATCGACAATAATCACTTCACCATCATGGATGATGTAATGCACGTTGCGTTGATACAAGAAGTGCGCACGAATAGCTGCAGATACGTGATGCACCAAATTCAGGTTAGATGCAGAATACAGACTTTCGCCTTCTGCCAATAAACCCATTTGAATTAATTCATTTTCTACCGTTTCATAACCAATTTCGGTCATTTCTACAGTACGTTGTTTTTCATCAATCCAGAAATGTCCACCATCGGCTACTTTTTCTTCTTTTTGTGCATGCAATTTTGGCGGAATGGTGTTGATTGCTGCATATAACTGCGATGAGTCATCACTTTGACCAGAAATAATTAATGGGGTACGTGCTTCATCAATTAAGATCGAGTCCACTTCATCAATAATGGCATACGTCAGGCCACGCTGTTTTTTCTCACTCAGTGAGAACACCATGTTGTCACGCAAGTAGTCGAAACCAAATTCGTTATTGGTACCGTAAGTAATGTCTGCACGATAAGCCTGTGCTTTTTCAGTCGGGTCTTGCATGGAGTAGATAATGCCAATGCTTAAACCTAAAAACTCAAATAAAGGACGGTTGAGTTCAGCATCACGCTGCGCCAAGTAGTCGTTCACAGTAATGACGTGCACGCCCTGACCGCTTAAAGCATTTAAATAGCAGGCCAAAGTTCCCATTAGGGTTTTACCTTCACCTGTACGCATTTCTGCAATTTTACCTTCGTGCAAGGTAATACCACCAATCAACTGCACGTCATAGTGACGCATGCTCATGACACGTTTAGCCGCTTCACGACATACTGCAAATGCTTCTGGTAATAATTTATCTAAACTTTCGCCTTTGTTATAACGTTGTTTGAATTCTTCGGTTTTTGCAGATAAGTCTGCATCGCTTAAGGCAGATATCGTCGGCTCGAGCGCATTAATCTTGTCTACGATTTTACGCATGCGTTTGAGTTCGCGCTCATTTTTAGTACCGAAGATTCCTCCGATCAGACTTGCCAACATGAATAAACTCTCTAAATCTTGCTTGTCAAATAAATAGGTTTTTCTTAGTGGTTATTATGGTGCTAGAAATTTGAAGTACAAGGGTTTTGCACAAAAACCTATTAAAAATTCCAATCTCTACTTGCCATTTCTCGCTGCTAAGTGGCAGTTAATGTAACAAATTTCGAGCGGACGATATATAGCAATCACACATGAATCTATTTTGAAAATGCAATAAAAACGACACAGCATATTCAATTTACTCATAAGCACATACAAAAACACTATTTAATTCTGCAAAAGGAATGGCGCATAGTAGTACGCACACATCACACAACAAAACAAGACAGAGGTACACAATGACTATTCGCTTAGGTGACACTGCACCCAACTTCACGCAAGATTCAAATGAAGGCCCAATTGATTTTTATGAATTTTTAGGTGACAGCTGGGGCATTCTATTTTCGCATCCTGCCGACTACACACCTGTCTGCACCACCGAGCTAGGCTATACCGCAAAACTGAAAGATGAATTCAGCAAGCGCAATGTCAAAGCGATTGCACTTTCTGTAGATGATGCTGAATCTCACAAAGGCTGGATTCAAGATATTAACGAAACCCAAAACACGACGGTTAATTTCCCAATTCTTGCTGACCAAGATCGTAAAGTGTCTACCCTGTACGATTTTATTCACCCGAATGCCAGCGAAACACTGACTGTTCGCTCATTAATCATTATTGATCCAAATAAAAAAGTACGCTTGATCATTACTTATCCTGCTTCTACAGGACGTAATTTCCACGAAATTTTACGTGTGATTGATTCACTACAACTGACTGACAATTACAAAGTTGCAACGCCTGCCAACTGGCAAGATGGTGAAGATGTGGTGATCGTGCCTTCCATTCAGGATGAAGCGGAACTTAAAGAACGCTTCCCAAGTGGATATAAAGCCATCAAGCCTTATTTGCGTTTGACCAAACAACCGAACCGCACTTAATTAAGTGTTACATGAGCAAGCCTATCTTCGGATAGGCTTTTTACAATCAAAGCATTTGAAACACGCCTAAATTCAATCAGCATTAAAAAAGGATTTAACCCAAAAGATTAAATCCTTTTTAATAAACATTTTGATCGAATGATCTAGTCGCGTTTATCTAACGGTATCCAGTCAATCACCCATGCAGATTTCATATTCAAACTTGGGTCTGCGGTAATTTTCTTACGGGTTGCATCGGCAGCATCACGGTCTTTAGATGGCCCAACCATAATCCGAACCCCTTTAGACGTTGGACTTTGGGTAACTTTATAACCTTTGGCTTTCAGTTTTGCCGCCAAAGCATCGGCATTGGCTTGGTTAGCTGCCAAAGCCACTTGTACCATCCACTGCTTATCGCCTTCTTCCAATAACTTACGTGCTTTTTCAGCTTCAGCCTTTTTCTTGGCAGCTTCTTCAGCTTTGCGTTTTTCCTCGGCTTTACGCTTATCTTCGGCAGCCTTACGTTCTGCTTCTTTTTTCGCTTCTGCTGCTTTGCGCTCTTGTTCAGCTTTACGTTTTGCATCGGCTTGGCGTTGTTCTTCCGCTTTGCGCTTCTCTTCTGCAATGCGTTTTTCTTCCGCTAAACGCTTTTCATCTGCTGCTTTTTTCTCTGCAGCACTACGCTCTTGCGCAGCTTTTAACTCAGCAGCTTTCTTGGCATCCGTTGCTTTTTGCTGCTCTAACTTCTTTTGCTGAGCGGCTTTTTCTTCAGCCAAACGCTTTTGCTTGGCTTGTTCATCTTCGACCAATTCAGGCGGAATATTGTCAGAACTTTGCTGCTGACCAGAACGTAATGCATTTAAGGCAGCATATTCTTCTGCAGCTTTACGCGCTGCTTCTGCTTCTGCCTGTTGTTGCATCGCTAAAAACTCAGCTGCACGTGCTTCTTGCTCTGCCACTGCTTTTTCACGCGCACGGCGCTGCTCTTCAAGCAGACGCTGCTCGGTTTGCACATCGACAGTTAAAGGTTGCAATTGCACCATTTCTGCCTGATTGGCATTTTTATGTTGAACTTGTTCGGCTTGGCTTGGGGTTTTCACATTATTTTGATGTATTTCTTCTTGCCCTTTTAAAAGCAATGCTGCCAATAAAACACCACCACCTAATAAAACAACGCCACCCATCCAGCGCTGTTTGTTATTCATTGACATTCTTCCAAATACTCCCATACCGCTTCTAAGGTATGAAATGATCCACATACCAAAATCAGCTGATTATTTTTTGTTTCATCCAGTGCTGATTTAAAAGCCAATTGTATACTGTCGAAGTGTTGTATTGTTTCGCCTTGCAAAGCCTGATCCAAAACCGTGATCTCCGCCGCACGAGGCACATTTAATGTGGCAATTTTCCACATTACGACACTATCTTTCAATAACTCAACCACAGAATTTATATCTTTATCTGCAAGCATTGAAAAAACACTGACCACTTCAGTGTACTGTTTATTGTAATTTAAGAAATTGCGCAATTGCTTTAACAAAAATTCAACGCCATGCGGGTTATGTCCTGCATCAAAAATCACGGTTTTGCCCTGAATTTGACGAATTTCAAAACGTCCCGCCAATTTGGCCGTTTGAATACCTTGTGCAATTGCGTCTTGGGTGATTTCTAAACCACTGTGCAAGACTGCTGCCACAGCCGTTGAAATATTATCGAGGGCTAAACTGCCTGTTGGAAGTTTTAAGGTACAACCCGATGCAGCAAACATCCATGACTGACCATCTTGCATATCCCGATAAAAATAATCACGATTCAAGACAAACAAAGGTGCATTGCAGGTTGCTGCTTTGTCGTGAATAGCTTGAGGCAAATCTTGCTGACCTGCAAAAATGACAGGAATGTTAGGACGAATAATGCCTGCTTTTTCATAGGCAATTTTTTCGATGCTATCGCCTAACCAATCGACATGATCTAAACCGATATTGGTAATAACCGCCACATCAGGATTGACGACATTGACCACATCTAAGCGTCCACCTAAACCGACTTCAAGCACCCATACATCGCAATCACGTGCTTTAAAAATCACAAAGGCTGCCAAAGTCGTGGCCTCAAAAAAAGATAAACTCAGATCGCAATCACGTCGTGCTTGATCGACTTGCACAAAAGCATCAATCAAACTTTGGTCATCGATTTCGACGCCTGCTAATTTGACTCGTTCATTAAAACGGTAAATATGTGGCGATTGGTACAACCCAACCCGATAGCCCTGCGCATTTAAAATAGCCGCTAAAGTGGTTGTGGTTGAGCCTTTGCCATTGGTTCCCGCAACCGTAATGACTTTAGCTTTAGGATGGGTTACACCCAATTTTTCTGCAACGGGAATGACCCGTTCCAAACCTAAATCAATACCCGTAACGTGAACATGGCTCCAATAATTGAGCCATGTGTTTAAATCATCGGTTGCAAGAGGTGCTGTGTTCAAGGCAAGTTCATCAGTTTCGCAAGAATACGATAAACTGTATCACGTAATGCATGACGATGGACAATTTGATCGACCACACCATGATCAAGTAAGTATTCTGCACGTTGGAACGGTTCTTCCAGTTTTTCACGTACAGTTTGCTCAATGACACGTTTACCCGCAAAACCAATCATCGCTTTAGGTTCTGCAATGTGCACATCACCCAGCATCGCCAATGATGCAGTTACACCACCATATACAGGATGTGTTAATACTACGATGTAAGGTAAGCCTGCTTCTTTCATACGTTGAATTGCTGCAGAAGTACGCGCCATTTGCATTAATGACAACATGCCTTCTTGCATACGCGCACCGCCCGATGCTGCGAAGCAAATTAACGGTTGTTTTTGCTGAATCGCACGTTCAGCAGCTTGCACAAAACGGTCACCCACTACGGTACCCATTGAGCCGCCCATAAAATCAAACTCAAATGCACAAGCAATGACTGGCATATCTTTTAATAAGCCCTGCATCACCACTAAAGCTTCGGTTTCACCCGTTTTCTTTTGCGCTTCAGTCATACGCTCAGGATAAGCTTTGCTGTCTACAAATTTGAGTGGGTCTTTGGCAGAGAATTCTTGACCTAATTCGTTTTGCACTTGGTCAAAGAACCAAGTTAAACGCTCACGCGCTTTCATACGTAAATGTTCATCACATTGTGGGCATACATAAGCGTTGAACGACATTGCCGTACGTGTCACCAAGGCATGACATTCTGGACATTCAATCGTTGGTTCAGTAAAGATCGCTTTTAACGCTTGTTGCTCATCTGGTGTTTCAATACCAGGTACACCACGTGCAGTCCACGGCGTCGATGGGCTTAGAATTTTCCCTGTTTTCACTTCTTGACTCATACTAACTCATCGAGCGCAGCTCGAAGCTCCTTCACTTTATTAACCGTTGCAATGACGGCTTGTTCTGGTGCTAAGCTCGCAAATTGTTTTACAAAAGCACTTCCGACAATGACTGCGTCGGCAGCCGCGCCCATTGCTTTGGCAGATGCAGCATCACTGATGCCAAAACCCACACCCACAGGCACGTTGGTTACAGCTTTAATCTGTTGGATGCGGGTTGCTGCTTCTGCAACATCAAGTGTTGCTGCACCCGTCACGCCTTTCAAAGAAACATAATAAATAAAGCCACTGGCTTGGTTTGCAACAAATTGAATACGCTCTGGTGTAGAAGTTGGCGCTAACAAGAAAATTTGATTCATCCCATATTTATTCAGGACTTCATCAAATTCTTGGGCTTCTTCAGGTGGTAAATCGACCAGAAGTACACCATCGACACCACAGTCATGTGCATATTCAACAAACTTTTCATAACCAATGACTTCTACAGGGTTTAAATATCCCATCAATACCACAGGAGTTTCCTGATCTTTTTGACGGAACTCTTTGACCATGTTTAAAGCATCTAGCGTATTGGTTCCACCTGCCAACGCTCGCTCTGCAGCGAGGGCAATTACTGGACCATCAGCCATTGGGTCTGAAAACGGCAAACCTAATTCAACGACATCTACCCCTGCCTCGACCATTTGATGTAACAACGGAACTGTGACTTCTGGATGAGGGTCACCTGCCATAACATAAGAAACCAAGGCCTTACGCTGTTGAGATTCAAGCTGTGCAAATCGTGTGGCTAAACGTGACATAGGGTTGTATTTTCCTTGAATGATTAAAACTGAGACATTTGCTATTGTAGAAATACAAATTGACCCATTGTAACGCTATTTTTTACTCAATGAATAGCGCACAGGCATGAGTTGCTGCATTTCTGTTTGCAAAACGATTTATTCAGAACAACCGCGAGGCTACATTTACTGATATTTGCGCTTTTTTCTCAATGATCAAAGATGCCTAATTTTGCCTGCTTATCGGTTTTTGAAACTTGCTCAATCGTGCTTTTAAATTTAAAAATATTGATAAAAATAAACAACTTCAGGTTTTATCTTAGGCTTTATCAACCTTGCAAAAGCTGATTCGGTCATGGCTACACACAGCTTATTTTCAATCTCTTAGCGCGAAATCACCTGTTGATAATGAGCCAATCCATACTATTTATGGCGTATTTTGCTGTAGAGAAAGTGCATCCTCAGCTTGCTGCAACTGCTGTTTACGTTTTAGCAAGGTCTGTCCTGTACAGGCTTTATAGGCACGCGCCAAAGCCGATTGGTCTGAATAACCCAACAACTGTGCAATATCGCTTAGGCTCACATTTTGTCGCAGTAAGTTTTCACAGCGCTGCATCCGTTCTATTTCAAGAATCTGTTTAAAACCCGTACCTTCCTGTTTAAGCTGACGCTGTAACGTACGCCCTGAACGAAATAAACGCTGCGCCACCCATTCAATGCTCGGCACTTGCTGTTCATAACGTAAATAATGCGCCACCTGCTCTTGGACTTGCTGCTGCACGGTTTCTAATTGTGGTTTTAACGCAATCGCATCTTCAGCTTGTTTGGTGAGTAAATGAATTAAAGAGGGATCGGCTTGCTGTGGTTTTAAACTGAGGCTTTCTAAATTTAAAACAATTTGATATTCCGCTTGCTTAAATAAAACCTTATAACCATAAAACTTTTCATAATGCAGCATCGCCATACGCGGTGCATGGGCAAAATGAATCTCCCGTATCGGAGAGTGTTGAAAATCAAAAATTTGCATGGCCAATTGAGTCATACAGGCAAAAGTCATTTCATGAACCAAGCTGTATTTTTCATCCACCAACGGCCATGATAAATATAAAGCATCTGATTGTTGTTCCAGTCGCATCGGTACGGCTGCCGTACCATCTACCACCAAACGACTAAAACGCATCATATATTGAAGGGCTTCTGCAACACTATTACTACGCGATGCCATATAGCCGAGCACACCAAAATGTTCAGGCTGAATATAACGCGCCAATTCAAAAACAAGCGTTGGACAATCTAAAAACTGAATACTGTGTTGGATGATCTCATTAAAAAATTGATAAGACGATTGGGTATCCATAGGCAATGCCAACACATGCTGTAAATGCTGCAATTGTGCAGGCGAAAATCCAAGCTGCTCAGGAACTCTGCCCTGTGCAGATAAATAGCGTAACCAAAGTTGATAATAGCCATTTGGAATTTGAATTTCGCTCATGTGCTTGCTCATTTTGACATGCATCATTTTCTTTTGTCGTTTAATGTATAAAAACTGGCAAATACTGTCAAAACAAATCTGCCAAAGCCCGACATACTGCAAACAGGATTGACCAGAGTGAAATAAAATAAAATGAATGCACTTGTCCAATATCATGTTGCGCCCATAGTACGCAGCAATCTCGATTTTAAATTAGCCGATGTGCCGCGTTACTGGTTTGCAGGTGACCCGTTTTTGACCCGCATGTTTGATGCTTTAAGCCTGACTTTTCCTGATGGCGAGCGTTATTTCATTCAATCGGTACGTTTGTTCCGTGATCAAATTCAAGACCCAGACTTAAAACAACGTGTTGCCGATTTTATTCGGCAAGAAGCTCAGCACGGCATTGCACACGACAAAATGAATCAGGTTATGAAAGATCAAGGCATGCCTGTAGATCAGTTTATTCAGCGTCTAAACAAAGTGTTTAAGTTTGAACTGAAATATCGCTCGCCCCAATACAACATCGCCATGACAGCGGCTGCGGAACATTTAACTGCACTTATGGCAGAAACTTTTTATGGCGAAAAAGACACGCTACAAGATGCACATCCTTATGTCCGCGCCTTATTTGCATGGCATGCGATTGAAGAAATGGAACATCGTGATGTGGCGTTTGATGTGATGCAACAGGTGGGCAATGTGCCTGAAGTGACCCGAAAAATGGCGTTGGTGCTGACCACAGGTTTAATGTTCGGATTTACCCTGTACCGCGCCAATGTCATGCTGAAATGCGATGGGTTTAATCGTATCCAGCGCCTTAAAATGAATGTACGTGGCTTGCAATGGCTGTTTGGCAAACAAGGGAAATTACGCAAAATGCAATCACAATATCGTGATTGGTTTAAACCTGACTTTCACCCTAGCCAACATCCAATCATCGCGCAATATGATGTCTGGCTTGAGACTTTGGCGCAAACAGGCGACCCAATTCAGGCAGGTGAAGCATTTTGGCAGGCAGGAAAATAAAGCTTTTGGTTTTGCTTGGCTTTTAACCAATGAACACCTAAGCATTGCTTAGCTTTATACAAACTTGCCTCTAATATCTTTATATAAAGTAAGGCATAAGGCAATGCTGAGTCATATCTTATTATTTCTTATTTATGAGTGACCAACACAGTTTAAGCGTAAGAGATCGCTGTTACTGTTACAGCTCCATCTCCTACGCAGAAAAAGGTTTTAGTCCTGATTCATAATAAAAAAGTATTGGCGATAATATTTCAGCTCAGCAATCGAATCACGAATATCATCCATCGCCAAATGCGACGCATTCTTTTTCAAACCGCTCATAATTTCTGGACGCCAGCGCTTTGCCAACTCTTTCACTGATGAAACATCCAAATTACGATAATGGAAGTACTGTTCCAATTCAGGCATTAAACGGTGTAAAAAACGGCGGTCTTGGCAAATTGAGTTGCCACACATTGGCGATGTTTTAGGATTAACCCATTTTTTCAGAAACTCAATAGTTTGCTGTTCTGCATCCTGCGCAGTGAGTTTGCTGCGACGCACACGCTCAATTAAGCCCGATTGTCCATGCTGACGTGTATTCCACTCATCCATGGCATTTAAAATACGATCAGGTTGATGCACAGCCAGCACAGGACCTTCTGCCAAAATATTTAAATGATCATCGGTCACAATGGTAGCCACTTCAATAATTTGGTCGTTATCGGTATCTAAACCTGTCATTTCCAAATCAATCCAAATGAGGCGAGTATCAGGCGTGCTGCTCATAAATGTGCAATCTTATTCGGCTTAAAAACAGCATAGTAGCAAATTTCTTGCTTCTTGGCTGTAACTGTGCCCCCGCTTCATGCTATTTTTGCCATCCTGAGTTCATGGTTTTTTTAGGATATGAATGGCTTTAATTCGTAAGCGTCGATTGACTGAACAACAGCAACGTCGAATTGAAAAACAACACAAGTCACGTCAGGCAGACATTGACACTTCACATGATTTAGAAGGCTTGGTGGTACAACACTATGGTCGTCAATTAGAAGTTCAGGCTTTATCTGTTCCTGAAATTCATCCTGAAAAACCGGTGGTGCACGCAGGTGAGCCAGAACCATTTTGGAAACCTATTGAAATGGGAAGTATTTGGCGCTGTCACACTCGTACCAATTTAGAATTATTGGTGACGGGAGATCGGGTCAAATGGCAGGCCGACCCAAATACAGGTTTAGGAATTATTACCGCGATTCATCCACGCCAATCTTTATTGACCCGACCTGATCGTTATCACAAAGTTAAACCTGTTGCCGCCAATATCAGTTTGATTGTGATTGTTTTTGCGCCTTTGCCTGAACCTGCACCGGGCTTGATTGACCGCTATTTGGTTGCTTGTGCCGATGCCGATATTCCCGCCTTATTGGTTTTAAACAAATCTGATTTACTCAAAGAAAACGACCCGATTTTAGACTTGCTCAAGGAATATCAAGACTTGGGATATGAAGTTATGCAAACCCAATCCGATGCGAATTTAGAGCATTTAGCGGCACGTTTAGCAGGTGAAACGGTAGCTTTTGTCGGGCAATCGGGCGTGGGTAAAAGCTCGCTGATTAATGCCATCGTGCCCGAAGCGGCGCAAAAGACCAATATCATTTCGGAAAACTCGGCACTTGGACAGCACACCACAACCTCTACTCGTTTAATTGGCTTTGGAGATGGTGCTGCCTTAATTGACTCACCGGGGATTCGTGAATTTGGTTTGTGGCACTTGAGCCAAGATAAAATTCAAAATGGTTTTCCTGAAATTGAAAACCTGTTGGGTCATTGCCAATTCCGCAACTGTACCCATAAACATGAAAAGCAATGTGCGCTGCGACTGGCTGCTGCAGAAGGCGAAATTTTATCGCGTCGTTTAGACAGTTATTTAAGACTGTGTGATGAAATTGCCGAAGCGCAACAAAAAAATTAATTTTATTGTGGCGCTGCCCTTGAAGCGGTGTTTTTGATCGCCATATTTATACGCTATACTCTTGAACAATTTTGACATTGTAATTAGGTGACTTGTGGAACGTTGGTTCGAATTTATGGGGAATCATCCCTTCTTATTTGGGACGCTGGCTGTATTGGTAGTGTTGTTCTTTGTGTTAGAAGGTCAACGCAATGGTCGCAAAATTTCCCCACAATCTTTGGGTATTTTAGTCAAAGCTAAAAATGCCATGTTGATTGATTTACGTGATGCCAAAGATTTCCGTGAAGGTCATATCAGTGGTAGCCGCAATATTCCCTATAGCCAAATTACCAAGCATGTTGAAGAGTTAAAAACCTCAGATCGCCCATTGGTCTTTATCTGTAACTTGGGTCAGGTTGCAGGCAGTGCTTTACAACAGGTCGCACATACCGATGCCTATCGTTTAGATGGCGGTATTAGCAACTGGAAAGCACAAGGTTTACCTTTAGTAAAAAGCAAATAGTTTTACCCAATATTTTTCGCAAGGAGAACAATCATGGCTGAAGTCACTATTTATTCAACGACTGTATGTCCATACTGCATTCGTGCAAAACAACTCCTTGAGCGTAAAGGCGTTGCCTATAAAGAAATTAATTTGTCGAATGAAGCGCCTGAAGTACGTGTTGAATTAATGCAACGCACCAATCATCGTACCGTTCCACAAATTTTCATCAATGACCAGTTTATTGGCGGCTTTGACCAATTATATGCGTTAGATCGCGAAGGCAAGCTCGATCAATTATTGGCATAAACATAACACGATAACCAACTCTTAAGGATTTAACATGAGTGAAGAACAACAAGCTCAACCACAATTGGCATTAGAGCGTATTTATACCAAAGACATTTCTTTTGAAGTTCCTGGGGCACAAGTATTTACCAAAGAATGGCAGCCTGAATTGAACATCAACCTGTCATCTTCTGCAGAAAAAATTGATCCAACCCACTTTGAAGTAGCATTAAAAGTTGTGGTTCAAGCCAACAACGCGGGCGATACTGCATTTATTGTTGATGTTACCCAAGCTGGTATTTTCCTGATTGATGGCGTTGAAGAAGAGCGTTTACCGTACATTCTTGGCGCATACTGCCCGAACATTTTGTTCCCATTCTTGCGTGAAGCAGTGAATGATATGGTTACCAAAGGCAGCTTCCCACAATTATTGTTAACGCCAATCAACTTCGATGCCGAGTTTGAAGCCAATATGCAACGTGCTCAAGCCGCTGCAGCTGAAGGTCAAGCTTAATTCGCGATTGGATATAAAAAAACCGCTGAAATTTCAGCGGTTTTTTATGTCATCCGTTTGCTGATGGACGATCAAAATTAAAAATCATCATCCTGAGATGGATCTCGATACAAGGCATCATGAATCGCTTCGACCAATTGCTGCGCAATTTCCTGTTTCGAGGCTTTTTCCAAATCGCGTTTTTCCATACGGTAGCTTTCGGCAAAAAATACCGTCATGGCATTTTCATCGGAAGCAAAACCAATATCGGCACGGGAAACGTCATTGCAGGCAATCATATCTAGCTTTTTCGCCACCAACTTGCCTGCTGCATACTCTTCTACATTGCGGGTTTCTGCAGCAAAGCCAACCATAAACGGACGTTTTTCCTGTTGTGCAATGGTCGCAACAATATCAGGGTTTTTGACCAACGCCACATTCAGCTCATCGCCTAATTTTTTAATTTTGTGTTCCGCTATTTCTGCCACGCGGTAATCTGCCACCGCGGCTGTAGCGATGAAAATATCACAGCCTTGTTCAAGCATCTGCAAACTGGTATCTAGCATTTGAATTGCAGAAGACACATTAATTCGCTGTACCCCATTTGGCGTATCTAAACTAACTGGGCCTGCAATAAGCGTGACTTTTGCCCCTGCTGCATAACAGGCTGCAGCCAAAGAAAAACCCATTTTGCCTGTACTATGGTTAGAAATATAACGCACAGGGTCTAAAGCTTCGCGGGTTGGGCCTGCTGTAATGGTGACATTTTTGCCTGCCAACATGCCAAATTTTTCCACCAAAGCACGCTGTGCCTGATGAAAATACTGCGTCACCTGATGCGCCAAATCTTCAGGTTCTGGCATACGCCCTAAACCAACATCTCCACAGGCTTGTTCGCCCGCATCGGGCATAATTACATGCACGCCATCTTCCACCAAAGTGGTTAAGTTACGCTGTGTGGCTTTGGCTGCCCACATTTGCTGATTCATGGCAGGTGTAACCCAAACTGGTGCACTGGTGGCTAAATATAAAGTACTGAGCAAATCATCGGCCAGACCTGCAGCAAATTTGGCTAAGGTGTCGCAACTGGCGGGCGCAACCAAAATTAAATCGGCCCACCGTGCCAATTCAATATGCCCCATGCCTGCTTCGGCTTCGGTATCTAATAATTCGGTATGTACTGGATTGCCTGACAGTGCTTGAAAGGTCAGCGGTGTAATAAAAGCTTGTGCCCCCTTGGTCATGACCACGCGAACACTAAACCCCGCATCCTTTAAACGACGCACTAAAATCGCACTTTTATAGGCCGCAATGCCGCCTGTCACAGCTAAAATAATATTTTTATGAGGGAGGACGCTTAAATCGAAGCTCACAAATAAGCCACCTTTTTGTTGCAGTGGTGCTCACAATAGCATTAAATAATGTCATTCCCAAGAGATCTGTTGGGATTTAAGTTTCAAATTTAGAATAACAAAGTCAAATAACAATGCATTTATCTATTAAACATTGGCCTGAACAAGAACGGCCACGTGAGCGTCTGATTCAAAATGGTGCTGCCAGTTTATCTGATGCCGAACTATTGGCTATTTTTTTGCGCTCAGGCTCACAGCAACATTCTGCGGTGGAGTTGGCACGATTGCTAATTCAGCATTTTGGCAATCTCACTACTTTACTCGATGCACCCATTGCCGAGTTGTGTCAATTTCACGGCATGGGTAACAGTAAATATTCACAGCTCATGGCAGTTAAAGAACTTGGACGGCGCTATGTAGCCGAACATTTAAAACAAGATGCACTTGAGCTTAGCAATTCCAAACGCTTGATGGAGTATCTGCGTTTTGAACTTTTGGGCGAAACCCAAGAAGTGTTTGCGGTGCTTTGCCTTGATGCCTGTTTACGCAAAATCAGCTTTAAAAAATTATTTTATGGTGCATTAAATTCGTGTGAAATTTCCATTAATCAATTGCTACGTTTTGCGATTAGTCAACATGCCACAGCGATTGTGATTGCACACAATCATCCTTTCGGCTTACCACAACCTTCACCTGCAGATTTAGTCCTGACGCAGCAGATTCAGCAAGCCTGTCAGTTGCTAGAGCTGCGTTTGATCGATCACTGTATCATCTCAAGTGAAGGTAATTTTTCCTTTGCCGAACAACAACTGCTTAAATTTGAGCACACTTAAAATTTGCATATTGACAAAGCCTGCACAAGCACAGAAGATCATCAAAAAATTGTGATGATTCTAATAAAATGATAGTCGATCAACCCAGTGTATTTAACTTACTGTTTTCTTGGCGGGGCACGATTTTACCGAAGGTCTTACCGCCTTTGGGCTTGGTGATGTTGATCTCCACCATTATTGGCGGTTTGTCTTATATTGGTTATTTTCATTTTCCAGAATTGCCTTTGGTTGGCTTTACTTTAATTGGGGTGGTGCTGTCGATTTTTTTGGGCTTTAAAAACTCTGCCTGTTATGACCGTTGGTGGGAGGCACGTAAACTTTGGGGCATGCTGATTGCCAACGCGCGCCACTTTGACCGCGACTGCCGTATACTTAGTCAAGCACGACGTGAACGCGTCATTCAGCACGTCATTGTATTTGCCAATGTCTTGCGCGACCGCCTGCGTCATCAAACTGCCAATCCAACCGAGTTAATTCAAACCAGTGGCATGAGTCAGCAAGCAATTACCCAACTGTATCAACAAGCCAATGCGCCGCAATACACGCTCAGTTTGATTCAATGGGAGTTAATGCAAGCACTTAAAGAGGGCGAAATTTCCGATATTATTTACACACAAATGAATCAACACGTCACAGAGCTGAGTTTGGTACTCACGGGTTGTGACCGTATTGCTACCACACCGCTCCCTTTTGCGTATTCAGTCCTACTTAACCGAACAGTGTACTTTTTCTGTTTTATGTTGCCCTTTAGTTTAGGGTCTACACTCGGATTGGCGACTCCGCTTTTGGTCGGTATTTTGGCTTATACTTTTTTAGGTCTGGATGCGCTCAGTTCTGAAATTGAAGAACCTTTTGGCACGCAAAGCAATGACTTACCTTTAGATGCCATGGTAAGAACCATTGAAATTGAATTATTGGGTACGTTGGGTAAACCAACGCCACCACCAATTCAGGCACAGGACAATAATTTGCTTTAGACCCTCTTCCCAACCTTCTCCCAGAGGGAGAAGGAGTTTTTATCCTTTCTAAATTTTAATAATGGATATCACATCTGCTTATATGAGAAGGTTGGGATGAGGGAGTTACTCAACAAAACTCTCCCAAATCCCAATTTGACCATCTTTCACCCGCGGAATATTGCCCAATTTAATCCACGGCATATTTTCACCATGAAAATCGCTGCCAATCGAAACTTTCAGACCATGTTCCGCAATCATCCGATCCACCATCTGCCGGGTTGATGCAGGCTCAATGGCCGGCGGTAACTCCACTGCATCTCCGCCAAACTTGGCAAAGATCTCGATCAGATAACGAATATTGGTCGCAGATAAATCATAACGGGTTGGATGCGCCAACACGGCAAAACCCTGACTGTCATGAATTACCCGAATCGTATCTTCCAAACTCAAGCCATCAAATTTCACATAAGCCTTTTTGCCTTCTTTGATGTATTTATCAAATGCTTGCTGCACACGCGTTACAATGCCTTTTTCTTGTAAGGTTTTGGCAATGTGCGTACGGGTAATCCGATCTGCTACGCCTTCGACTTTAAGAAGTACATCATTATAAATATCTTGTCCAATCAGCGGAGTGAGTAAATCACAAATTTGTTTGGCACGTTCTGCACGAATTTGTTTTTGCTGTTCCAGCAGCGCCTGTAAAGGTGCAGGATTTTGCATGTTTAGCGCCACCACATGCACGCTATAGCTTTTTTTAGTGGCAGGACGTGACCATTGACTGGAAATTTCCACTCCCGAAATAATCTTTAAATCTTGCCCCTGAGCCGCTTGCTCTGCCAAAGCCAGCCCATCCATTGTGTCATGATCAGTCAATGCCAAGGTATGAATGCCCTGCTGAATTGCCGCAGACACCAATTCTCCAGGTGACAAAGTTCCATCAGAAATATTACTGTGTGTATGTAAATCTACGCCGTGCATCACTTATACTATGTCATTTATTTGATCAGATTTAGATACTCTAACATGAAAGCACTTTTAGACTTTGTGCCCCTCATTATTTTCTTTTATTTATACAAAACTGTAGATCCAAAAGACACTAATCATCAATTACTACAACTCATCGGCTCTGCAGGCGGTGTCGATAACAACCATATTTTGGTGGCCACCACAGGTCTGATCATCTCGATGTTAGTGGTGTACGGCGCATTGTTCATCATGCAAAAATTCCGTTTAGATAAACAACAGTGGATTGTGCTGTTTATGACCGTAATTTTTGGTGGCGTTACCTTAATGTTAAGCGATGACTTTTATATTCGCCTGAAAGCTGCCATTTTAAACATTGTATTTGCAGGTGCTTTTTTGCTATCACCATGGTTCAGCAAAGACCGTAAACCACTGATTCAACGCTTATTTGGGCCTGTGTTCAACTTGACCGAAGCTGGCTGGAAAAACCTGAATTATACTTGGGCAGCCATGTTTGCAGTCATGTCTTTCCTACACGTATTTTTTGCATTTTTATTTATGGACGGAAAATATTGGGGCGAATTCACTGCTTTTGGTGACATGATTGTGATGTTTTCCTTTATCATTGTGCAGTTTATTGTATTGCGCAAATACTTTAAAACATCTGAATAATTTCTGATCTGCGATATTCGAGAGTAACTATGCCTTTATTTGTTCTGAGTTGTACTGACCGTGAAGGTACACTGGAAAAACGTCTTGCGACCCGTCCTGCACATCTTGCACGTTTGCAACAGCTAGATGCAGAAGGTCGTTTGATTGTGGCGGGCGCTATGCCTAAAGACCCAAGCAATCCACAAGCAGGTTTTTATGGCAGCACCATGATTGTCGATTTTGACAGTCGTGAAGCACTCGATGCTTGGCTACAAGATGAACCTTTCTTAAAAGAAGGCGTATATAGCCACATTGACGTTAAGCCATTCAATAAAGCATTCCCTCAAGGATAAGCGCTATGCGTTTCGTTGTTGCCAGTGTTGTTGCTGTTCTGCTCAGTTCACCTGTATATGCTGTTGAGCCAGCCACAACCACACCTACTGCACCTGCTCCTGCTGCTGTGACCAACACGGCAGCTGTAGCAACAGCCAATGGGGTTACTCCTGCACAAGATAAGCCCCTGACTGCAGAACAAATTGCCAAAAATAAAGCACTTCAGGAAGCTAAAACCAAAGCCTTGATTAAAGATCAGAGCACACGTTTGCAACAACTTGAACAGGCAAACCTCGATGCTTTGGCACAGAATCAGGAACTGCAACTTAAAAACGATAATTTAGGCGTGCAAGTTCAAGTACTGCAAAGTGAACGCAGTGCGCAAATGTTTTTATACGGTGCTGCAACACTCGCGGTTGGCGTATTGCTCGGCTTCTTAATTGCTAGCTATGTCTATACCAAACGTCGCCGCCAATGGTAAGGTGAGCATTCACCTCTTGATTTAAGGTACTCTGGTTTTGTTTCAGCCTATTCAAACTGCCGAGCTGGATTGGCAACTGGTCGATGGTATTGATGTGCCCATTTCCAAACAATTTGGCGATGTGTATTTCTCTAAAGACAACGGTTTATTAGAAACACGGCATGTGTTTTTACAGGGCAATGACTTACCCATCCGTTTAGCAGCGCTGAATGATTTTGAATATTTTTGTGTAGGCGAAACAGGCTTTGGTACAGGCTTAAATATTTTAGCGCTCTGGCAATTATGGCAACAGGTACGTCCCAATAATCGCAGCCATTTACACGCAATTTCTGTCGAAAAATTTCCACTTTGCAAAGCCGATCTTATACGTGCCTTAGCGGCTTGGCCCGAACTCAGTCATCTGTCTGAACAGCTGATTCAGCAATACCCTGCCGCTATTGCAGGCTGTCATCGTTTAAACTTTCCAGATGAACGCTTTAGCCTAGATTTATGGCTAGGCGATGCTCAGGAAGTTTTTCCTGTCATTGCTAAAACTGCTCCTGTCAATGCGTGGTTTTTAGATGGCTTTGCCCCTGCCTGTAACCCCGATATGTGGCAGGAAACCGTGCTCAACCCGATTGTAGCACTGTCCGATTATGGCACGACTTTTGCCTCATTTAGTGTGGCAGGCGTACTCAAACGTGGCTTAAAACAACACGGTATTCACATCACCCGCCCACGCGGTTTTGGGCATAAACGGGAAATGCTGAAAGCCATCTGGCAAGCGCCTGAAATAGAGCCAATATCCGTTCAGAACGAAACTCAAATTACAACAAATACCACAACAAGCAACCAACAGCGCCATATTGCGATAATCGGCGCAGGAATTGCGGGTTTAAGCTGTGCGTGGGCATTTTCCCAACGAGGGCATCAAGTCACGCTCTATGACCAAACAGCGCCACTTGCAGGCGGTTCTGGCAATCCTTTGGCACTCTTAAACCCAAAACTTTGCCCAATTCATCAAAGTGCTGATCATTTAATGACTTTGGCATGGCAACATGCTTTAAATCACTATGCCGCATTCAAAGCATTTCGTCCGTTGCAGATTCATCAACTGGCACTTAAACATGCCGATGAATTGCTGGATTTAGCCACACAATACCCAAAAGGTATTTTAGCAGCACAGAGTGCAACCGAACTTACGCCACAAAGCGACTTTGCCAGTTTAAGCTTATTGCAAGCAGGAGCAGTTTCTCCACATCAACTGCGTGATGAAATTCTTGCGCATCCGCACATTCAGTTTCAGCAAGCTCAAATTAAACAAATCACCACGACAGCACAGCAACTGATCTTACACAGCCTAGATACTGAACTTGGAGTGTTTGATCATGTCATCGTCTGTGCAGCGCTGCAAAGCGGTGCTTTTTTTGAGCATTACCCTGTGCTTAAACCCATTCGTGGGCAAGTTAGCTGGGTAAACAATACAGATCAGGCTTTGCCATTATCACAAGCCTATAGCTATGGCGGCTATTGCATGCAGCTCAATGCCGATCAACTGATTTTAGGTGCATCGTTTTATCCAAATCGGGAAGATTGTGACGTCTTGGCAGAAGACCATGTGCATAACTACGAACTTATCCACAGTGTCTTTCCTGCGTATGCCGAAAACTTAGCACCCGTAGATACTTGGCAAGGTCGCGCTTCGCTACGCGCCCAAAGTCAGGATTATTTTCCCCTACTTGGCAAAATGCGTGATGATCAGGAAATTTACAGCTTTGCAGGACTCGGTTCTAAAGGCTTTTTATTTGCCCCGTTGTGCAGTGAAATACTGGCGGCACAAGTTTTAGCAGAAGCCTGCGCTGTACCTAAAAACTTAGTACAAAAACTGGCAGCTACACGTTTTCAGAAAAAGGTGAAAACCAAGAAGCCTTATTTTAAAGCTCCTCCACCTTCAAGCTAACGCTCGCTTAGAGAAAATAGAAATAAAACGATACCCAACAAAAAAGCGCCTTACGGCGCTTTCTTCATATTGATGATACTTAGTGACCTTGTTCCAAAGGCATGCCTGCGTCGCGCGCAGCACGTGTACCACCCATTAAAACCACATATTCACGTGAGCTGTCCAAACCTTCTAGTTTTTCCGCTGCACGTGGGGCTTTACTTCCGCCACCACATAAAATGTAAATGGGTTGATCCGCCGACACCTGAGTAAGACTCTCTGCTGATAGATCGTTAATTGGCTGATTCACAGCACCTTTAACATGAGCTTCTGCATAAGCACTTGCATCACGTACATCCCAGATAATCGCGTCAGCTGGGAACTCAAATGTTGTAATTTCTTGTTTACGGATCATTGCGCACTCCTTTGATGTAAAACAACACTTGGCAAATGAAGAAAACATCCCTAGCATCTCAGATATTGTTTCCATTTGCAAAGGTCTTCATTATGCCTTCTTTCGATATTGTTTCTGAATTAGAACTTTTTGAAGTGAATCATGCGGTTCAAAACACACAAAAAGAAATCGGTACTCGTTTCGATTTTCGTGGTCAGGATGTTTCTATCGACCTCAATGAAAAAAACAAAGAGATTAAAATCTCCACTGAAAGTGATTTCCAATGTGAGCAAGTGTATACCATGCTCGAAAATCACTTCTATAAGCGTAAAGTCGACATTCAGGCGCTTGACCCACAAAAAATGACCGCATCAGGTAAAAATGTGATTCAAGTGATCAAACTTAAAGATGGTCTTGACTCAGATACCGCAAAAAAAATTAACAAAGCCATTAAAGACAGTGGCATTAAAGTGCAATCTTCTATTCAGGGTGACAAAATTCGTGTGACCGACAAGAAACGCGACACATTGCAACAAGTAATGGCGTTCTTGAAAGAGCAACAATTTGGTCTGCCACTGCAATTTAACAACTTTAAAGATTAATTTGGGGATGTCATGACACCAACCAATCGCTTAAACAAACTGGTCAAAGCAACATCAAAATTGCCGAAAGGCATTCAAAGCCGCCTTTTGAGTCAAGCCTTTGGTCGTGTCGTGCCGATGGTGGGCACTGCGAAAATTCGCTATCAAGAAGTAACCCCATCGCAAGTGGTGGTCAGTCTTGCCAATCATAAAGCCATGCAAAACCATATTGGACAGGTACATGCCTGTGCTATGGCGCTGTTGGCTGAAACTGCCACAGGTTTTGTAACTGCCATGAATGTGCCTGATAGTGCCATTGTGCTGATTAAAAGCCTGAAAGTGGACTTTAAACGTCCAACTCAAGGTGCAATGACAGCCATTGCCACACTCAGCCCAGAACAGCAACAACTCATGCACAGCACCGACAAAGGTGAAACACTGGTCAATGTCAGTGTGATTGATGAATCAGGCGAAGCTCCGATTCAGTGTGAAATGTTGTGGGCATGGGTGTCAAAAGCACATTTAAAGCAGAAACAAGCCTAACGCCTGTTTCCTCTCCAAGAAAAAATCCCAGCTACTGTGCTGGGATTTTTTTCATTACGATGTTTGACTAGCTTGATACTTATGATGCTTGACTAGCCTGAGCTTCTAAAAACTTCTGTTTGGCTTCTTCAGGAATCTGACGTTTTGAGCCTTTGACATCAACCGCAACAAAGGTAAATACCCCTTCGGTAACACGCACAGCTTCACGTGAATCGTCATGGCTATCCCACACTTCAATTTGCATTTGAATAGAGGTATTGCCCACTTTTAGAATTTTGGTGTAGCAACTGATCACATCGCCCACTTTTACAGGCACCAAAAAAGTCATTTGGTTAATGGAAATCGTGGCACAACGTCCTTTACTAAAACGCTCGGCATGAATCGCACCAGCCAAATCCATCTGTGAAACGATCCAGCCTCCAAAGACATCTCCACTCCAGTTGGTATCTGCTGGCATGGCAATTGTTTGTAGGGAAAGCACTCCCTCTGGTTTTGCATGAGAATCTGACACGTTCACTCCGGACATTTGCATTAAATTAGCACGAACAGTGCATTAAGACTGGGCGTTGAGTTGCTGATCCAACCACTGTTGTAATTCAGTCGCTCGTAGCGCGCCGCTTATTCTAGCAATTTCATTGCTTTTATTCATCAATACCAGTGTTGGAATACTGCGCACATGGAATGCACTGCTTAAGCGTGGATTGGCCTCGGTATCAATTTTGGCAAACACCACCTGCGGATTTTGCTTGGCAACTGTTGCAAAATGTGGTGCCATCATCTTGCAAGGACCACACCAGTCCGCCCAAAGATCAATCAGAATAGGTAAGTCACTATTTTGAATAAAATTACTGAAATTTTGCTCATTCAATTCAATGGGTGCAAGCGGAATCAGCGCTTGATGACACTGCCCACATGCAGGATTGGCAGATAATTTATCTTCAGGTACACGGTTTTTTGCACCGCATTCAGGGCATACAATAATCATTTACTGAACTCCAAACAGTTGCTGTAAAAACTCTAATTGGGTCTGAATGACTTTTTTAAACCATTCACCATGATAAATATCAAAATGTTGCATATCCCACTCTTCATATTGCACATAAGGCGCAATATTGGTGGCCGTTTCACGACTCGATTCAATTGGAATCAGACTGTCACGCTGTGCGGCAATAAATAACACAGGAATGTTGATATGCCGCACTTCTTGAATGGGACGATAACGAATCAAATTAAAAAATACCCGAGCAGGAATTTCTCCACTCCAGTAATGGTCGGGGTTCACAATTGACATATAACCTGCATAACTGTCTGCAGTCGGTAAAAAACATAGTTCCTTTTGCGCCACCACTGCAAGCGTTTTGGGCGACATCCCTACCTTTGCTCCCATATAGTCCTGACTGGAGATTTTTAGGGCTTTCGGAAGTTGCTGCAAAGGATATAACTTGGCACTTTCCGCACCATCTACAAAAGGCACTTGTACCATGACCGCGGCAATATTGTGTAAGCGTGAGGCCAAACTCAGCACATATCCGCCACTCAGTGAAGTTCCCCACAGAATCATACGTTTGGCATCAATCGACTTACGTTCCGCAATATGTGAAATCATGCTGCGCCAGTCATCTAACTGCGCCTCTATGGATACCAACTCACGTGGACGCCCTGTACTTCCGCCCCAATAACGATAATCAAATAGCACCACGGCATAGCCTGCCTGAGCAAAGTGTTGTGCATATTGCACCAATTTAAAATGCCGCAAGGCCGCCAGACCATGCGCCATCAGAATTACCGCGGGTTTTTCTATAGATTTAGGGCGATAAAAGTCTGCAGCAATCACCTCGTGATCACTTTTGACATATAAAGGCTCGACCGTATAGGAATGCATAAGCGCTCCATTGCGTTATTTTATCGTTATCGTCGTTATAAATATTTCAGAACATTCTGCTCTTGAATCTGCTTAATGCTATCATAAAGCATATTGTCATGAATAAAATGATGGAGTATTCCCATGTCTGAACAAGTCGGTTTTGCGGGTCAAATTGGTCCTGAACATGTGAGCCAAGTTGTAGAGAAAGGCTTTAAGTCAATTATTAATAACCGCCCAGATATGGAAGGTGGTGCTGAGCAACCAACCAGTGCGCAAATTGAAGAAGCTGCACGTGCAGCAGGCTTAGATTATGTCTATCAACCTGTGGTGTCTGGTCAAATTACTGAAGTCGATGTGCGTACTTTTGCCAATCACTATAACGAATTGCCAAAACCTGTGTTGATGTTCTGCCGTACGGGTAACCGCTCAAACAACTTATTCCAGTTGGCAAAACAAATGGATTTGTTGGATGACTAAACCCATCCTCAAATATGTATTTTGCTGTATTCTGATCTGTAGCAGTATCCCGCTGAGTCACGCTCAAAACGATGCTAAGGCTTAAATAGCAAAGTCAGTGTTGCAGGTCAGATGAATGCTGCAAAATTTTCACAATTAATGCGGCAAGGTTTTAAATCTGTGATTGTGAACCGCCCTGATCAAGAGATGGGCAATGTAGTCAAGGTGAGTGAATTACGCAATATCGCGGAAAAATCTCAGATCAGTGTGATTTATCAACCCGTCAATAGCGGCAAAATTTCTCAAACAGACATTCTTGAATTCGCAAAATATTATAATGACCTTTCAAAACCCATTCTGATGATTTGTCGTAGTGGCGCTCGTTCTAGTGCGGTATTTCATCAGGCAAAATCTCAAGGTTTGTTGCATGAGTAAAATTTTATTGGTGGTGATGTGTGTCTTGGCTCTGAGTGCTTGTAGTTCTATGCAAGTACGCCCGACGGTGGGTGTGAATGTGGGGACTTCTATTTAAATCTCTCAATAAAAAACAGCGCCGAAGCGCTGTTTTTTTTAAATATAATTTCTATTGATAATCTACATAAATCGTGGATACTTTACCATCTGGTGAAGAAACAGAAACTTTCAACGTATCTCCTACCGCACATTCTTTTAGACGATAGCCATAGTAACTTTGATTACTATTTTTGAAAGTGCTTGGTGTCAAAAGATCAAAGACATTTGCGACAGGTGAACTTCCTGTTGCTAACTCTACAGTACAAGATAAATTATTGGCTTTTGTATTATCCTCAGGAGTAACACTTATTGTGGTACCTGTTGGCATAGGCACACTTTGAGCGCTATTTCCATACATATTAAAAGACAATAAACTTCCACTTGCCTTTACATTAGTAAAGGTTGGTGTATTTTCAGCAAATGCAAATAATAATTGCTGACGGATGACCGTATCTAAATTATCGTCACATGTGTCTGCGATATTCGGCTGTCTAATTGTAGATGGAGCACAGGTCGCTTTGTTTCCTAATACCGCACGATTATAAAGAAATTCACCAATACCATAATCTTTGTTATATTGATTATCCTCGTTATCGTCACGGAAAAAGCTACCAATATTACTAAGAAGTCGATCTACGCCTTTAGTATAAAGATTATCGCCATCTAAATCTGTAAAGGTTTTATCACCCTCAACATAAGCCAATACAGTCACACGATTATCTAAAGGACGAGGTTCTTGTGTTGTTAGAGTGACAGAACACTCTCCTTGAACTGTTGAGCAATTAGGTTGAACCTTCCCACCCTCCGAAACAAAGCTAATTACTGTACCATCTGGAACAGGGTTCCGTGTACGATCAACCATTCTCGCTGTAATAGTTGCAGTATCACCATCAATTACATTCTGTAATGAATTTTTAGATACCGATAAACTTAATCCATCTTGAGTTACTCGCCCAATGGATACAGATACATTTTTAGATACAGTCGAAACATTTTTGTCTGAAACTAAAGTTGCTCTTATCTCCACAGGTCCAGGTTTATCTCCAGGATAAAGATTCACAATCACTTTACCATTCGAATCACTTTTTATAGTTTTGTTATTTTGATTACCAAATGATACGAACGATAAATCTTCTGGTGCTTGTACTTTCTCAATCAAAACATCTTGATCTGCTACAGGTACACCATTTGCATACAAAGTAAATTCAATTTGACCAGATGATGCTGAACCACTTTTTCTAATCCCCAAATTAACTTGATTAGATGTATATACTAATGAGTTAGCTTCAAGTGCCTTAATATTGACATCAACTTCAACTTCTGGGATGTTTAAACCTTTTGCTGAAATTTTATGCGTCCCTGTACACAACTTTCCATCTATACCAATTGCTTTGTATGATGTCGTAACATTTCCTTGATTTGATGAAACAACTGTAGCTGGTTCAAATTTACCACAAGTTGCAGTGAACTCAACGTTGACATTATTTTGATTAACTTTCGTCTTTGCATCTTGCGTTTTTAATGTGATATTTGTTGAACCACCAGACTCTAATTGAGTACTAGCTGCCATCAAATCGACTAAAATAATATTGGTTGCTTGAAGTGAGAAATTAAGTGCTTGTGATGACGCTTGGGCACCATCAAAATCTGCAACTGCAGAAATTTGATAGGCACCATTAGTATTTAAATTTTCAGGTTTAACAGAAATACTCGCTTCACCACTAGTATTGGTTAAAACAGCACCATTAGAACTACCTAAAACAACACCACCAGTCACTGTAAATGTAACCAATGCACCACTAATTCCTTTACCTGACTGATCTGTTACTTTGACTTTAGCGATCACACCCTCTGCTGCGATTGCTTGAGTTAAGCTACCATTGCGATCAATCAACTCAATAGAACTAATATTAACAGATTTTACTTCTTCACCTGTACTAGGATTCAGAGCATTACCTGTAGTAGAACCTTTCGTATTATAATAACCATCACTTCCACCGCCACCACAGCTAGCCAATAAAACTGCTAAAGCCACAGCCGAAAACTTCAAACTAATTTCTTTCTTTTTCATTGAGTTAATCCCCAAATCCCTCTAAAACTATGAGTTGATCAAACATATAATTAATATTGTCAGATATGTAACCACAGTTACTGCTTTATGTAAATAAAAGCATGATAAATGTTTTGCTCGTGTTAGCCTGAATTTATTTATTACCTGAAGTAGCTCACAAATGTACGACCTCATTATTATTGGTGCAGGCACCGCAGGCATTAGCGCCTATAAAGAAGCGATTAAATACACCCAAAACCTAATCATCATCAATCACGGTCCATGGGACACCACCTGTGCCCGCGTTGGTTGTATGCCCAGCAAAGTTCTCATCTCTAGTGCCAATCGCATGCACGACATACAACATGCACAAGAAGTTGCACTCACGGTAGATGCAAAAATTGATACATCCCAAATCATGACGCACGTACGCCAATTACGTGATCGTTTTACCCGTGCCACACAAAAAGATGTAGATCGTTGGGAAGCATCTCATAAAGTTTCGGGCTTTGCGACTTTTATAGATGCCCATACAATTCAAGTGAATGGACAGCAATATCAGGCAAAAGCTTTTATTATTGCAGTCGGTTCTACTCCTGCTTATGAGCAAGCATGGAAAGAAAAATTAGGCGAACGCTTAATCACATCAGATCAAATCTTTGAATTAGAGAACTTACCCCAATCTTTGGCCGTCATTGGCAGTGGTGTAATTGCAATCGAATTGGCTCAAGCTATGCAACGCTTAGGGGTAGATACCACTATTTTTGCCCGTAGTCGTAAAGTTGGTTCACTCCGCAGCCCAGAACTACAAACCATTGCACAAAATACACTTAGTCAAGAATTGAATATCAACTTTGAAACCTTGCCAACACAACTACAAAGAACAGAACAAGGCGTGCAAATTGAATATCAAGAAGATGGACAAACACAGAGCTTAACTGCCGATTATGTATTGGTTGCCACGGGTAGACGCAGCTATTTAGATCAGCTTCAACTTGAAAATATTGATACGAGTTTTAACAACATCAAACAGCTCCCAATTAATGCACACACCAAACAACTCGGACGGCATGCTATTTTTATTGTGGGTGATGCACACACTAACACCCCCATTCAACATGAAGGAGCACATGAAGGGCGTGCAGCCGTGCATAATTGTTTAAGCTTTCCAAATATTGAAAATATTAAAACATTAACCCCCATGGGTATTGTGTTTAGCTCACCTGAAATGGCATCTGTAGGACAAAACTATAAACAACTGAAAGATCAAAATATTGCATTTACAACAGGCTTTGTTTCTTATGAAAAACAAGGTCGCGCCTTGGTGCTAGGAAAAAATAAAGGTGCTATTGAAGTTTATATTAATAATAAAAGTCAAAAGTTATTAGGTGCTGAATTATTTGTGGATGCTGCTGAGCACATGGCGCACTTATTGGCTTGGATGATTGATGAAGAACTCACACTTGAGGATATTTTAGATAAACCGTTCTACCATCCAACACTAGAAGAAGGTTTAAGAACAGCATTTAAACATGCACGTCGACAACTACGTGAAGTCTAATCAAATTTGGAAAATATGCTTACTATTTAAAACCCTCCTCAGATGGTTTTATTTTGCCTTCACTTTTTATAGTTTTTAATATTTTCTTTTCTACATAAAAAAACACCCCCAACGCTAGTTGAGGGTGTTTGAATAATGAGCTGGCGATGACTTACTCTCACATGGGTA
>NZ_VPBI01000025.1:0-34841 GCF_013418795.1 Acinetobacter sp. YH12120
GATCCCTTCCCGAACTCAGAAGTGAAACCTCTTCGCGCTGATGGTAGTGTGGGGTTACCCATGTGAGAGTAAGTCATCGCCAGCTCATTATTCTAAACACCCTCAACTAGCGTTGGGGGTGTTTTTTTATGCAAAAAGAAAATAAAGTTAGAAAAATAAAATTATAAAAAGAAAGGAAACATAAAAGTGAAGGCAAAATAAAACCATCTGAGGATGGCTTTAATTCAACGGGTATTGGCTACTTTATTAAGCTAGTAAGTCAAAATTAAAGTGCATCTTTTAAGTTTTTTTGGTGCTGTTTGACTTGTTTCGCGTAGCGTTTACCTTGCTTTTTCATTTTTCGATTACTATTGTAGCCAGTAGGTCCCACATTGTAATAGGCCAAAGCTTTAGGCCATTTACCCGACTGATTTTTATAATGATTTAAAATAAATGTACCACAGTTGATATTGGTATGTTCATGGAATAAATCGCCAGGACAAGTCTGCTGCCAATAACGTGGAATAATTTGTGTGAACCCAACTGCACCTGAAGGTGAAACAGCATAGGCACGATAATTCGATTCTTGTCTAATAACTGCAGCGACAAGCAGAGGATCAACATTATGTTGTTCTGCACTTTGTACAATGATTGGTGCTACACGATTTGCTGTATCAGGATGCACAGCATAAGCCTTTTGGATCCCTGTAGAAAGTTTAGCTGAGCGTTTTGCAAGAGAACCACCTCCTAGTGGAGAGCAAGCTGCTAGCGTTAAAACAGTACAACCAATACTGAATATTTTTATAGATGGATATTTTCTAAAAGTATTAAAAATCATATTAAAACTATATCTGTCATTTTGGCGTATGTGAGTATATATACTGATTTTGAGGTGAGCGATTGACCTAGTCAAGCCATTCACAGATTTGAATTGTATCGTGTCAGCATAATACAGAGGTTTCGTTTTGTTTTATCGAATGATTGGATAAACCAATGGAGTCCGATCTATCCTTAGGTTTAATAATATGTCAAATTGATGACAAGTTTTTTATTTAATATAAACTATTGGAATAGAACAAATAAACTGCAATTTTAAGATAAAAGTACGTACAATATCGGCTTTTTAGCACTTTGAAAATTGCTTATTGCACAGGGAGTAAGTGTGTTAGAAGTCTTTGTACAATTATGTGGTGGTATTGGTCTATTTTTGATTGGTATGACCATGATGACAGACAGCTTAAAAAATATGGCAGGGGAAACTTTGCGTATTTGGTTGTCTAAATTTACAGGCTCACCCATTAAAGCTGTGCTTTCAGGCATCGGTTTAACCTTAATTGTACAATCTTCTACAGCAACGACTTTAGCCACAATTGGTTTTGTCAGTGCGGGTATTCTTACTTTTGCTCAGGCAATTGGTGTCATTATTGGCGCGAATATTGGCACAACCAGTACGGGTTGGATGGTGGCATTTTTAGGTGTTAAATTTTCCATCACCAGTTTTGCATTACCTTTGCTGGGTTTGGGTGCAATGCTCAAATTATTTAGTCAGGGGCGAGTTGCATTATTTGGAATGACATTGGCAGGTTTTAGTCTGATTTTCCTTGGCATTGATATGTTGCAAGTTGCCATGTCAGGTTTTGCTGAACGTGTCGATTTATCAGTATTTTCAAGTAGATCTTTGATTGCGCAACTCAGTTTGGTTTTGGTCGGTATTATCATGACCATTCTGTTGCAATCTTCAAGTGCTGCAATTACCGCGACCTTAGCAGCATTGGCCAGTGGTGCGATTGATTTGCAACAGGCTTTAGGTTTGGTGATTGGACAGAATATTGGTACGGTGGCGACAGCCATTATTGCTGTAATTGGTTCAACTGCAAATGCCAAACGTACTGCAGCGGTTCATGTGATTTTTAACATCATTTCAGCCATTTTTGCTTTTATTATTTTAAAACCGTTATTTCTTGAGCTAACACAAAATCAACGTCTTATGGCAACATGGGACAATGTGGTGATTGTTGCTGCATTTCATACAGCATTCAGTATTTCTGGTACTTTGATTATTTTGCCTTTTATCCGTCAGTTCGAAAAACTGATTATGAAAATTATCCCAGATCAAACTCAATCGGTTTTATGTTATCTCGATCAAGCGAGTTTATCTGTGCCCGCCTTGGCTATTCATGCTGCATCAAAGGTGATTTACCATAGTTTGTATGACGTTTTGGTGATGCTAAAACTGGCTATCCAAGAGGGAAGATTACCTTCAAAAGTACGTTTATTACAGCTAGATGAAGTACTCATTCAAGTCCAACGCTATTTGGAAGAAATGTCGATTTCAGAAAATGAAGCCGATCAACAGCGTTTAATGGCGATGCTTCGTTTGATGGTGTATTTACGTGTTTTACGAAGTGATTTGGAAAATATTACTTTAGCAAAAGAAATACGCACCCAACCTGCAATTTATCAAGTTGGCTTAGATTTTGTACAAATTCTTGATGAACATCTAAAAGAAATGGATGATTTTGATGTGCATAAACATGTACTAAGTCTAAATACCGAATTATCTAATTTGAAAAAATGGACAGAAGATCAACGTGCCGAAAACCGTGAAAAAGTGCTGCAATATATTGCCGTGAATCAGCTCAATGCTGCGACAGGTTTAGAGTTGTTGGCGGCACAACGTTGGTTGGATCGCGTGATTGCGCATGCACAGCGCTTAGCTAACGTGTTGGTTGAAAATTCACGTAAACCAAGTTAATGATTTTAGGCTATTTTTTCGATAGTTACTTTTATATTTAAAAATGGCCTAAGCGAATTCACTTTTAATCTCAATCAAGCGTATAATTTGAGCATCGTTTTTTACAGTATTTTTTCAATGACTCCAGCAGCTAAACTTTTAAAAGCCAAGAAAATTCAATTTTCTATGCATGAATATGAACATGATCATAATACTAAAAGTTTTGGTTTAGAAGCTGCGGAGAAGTTAGGCTTAGATGTCACAGAAGTATTTAAAACTTTATTGGTCAGTGATGATAAGCATTATTTTGTGGCGATTTTACCTGTCCATTACCAATTAAATCTTAAAAAAGTTGCGGCTGCTTTTCAGTGTAAAAAAGTACACATGGCTGATCCTAAAGATGCTGAGCGTTTGACAGGTTATTTGGTTGGGGGCATTAGTCCAATTGGGCAGAAGAAACAACTGAAAACAGTGATTGATGCATCCGCTCAACAGCTTGCAACTATGTATGTGAGTGGAGGGAAGCGGGGATTAGATATTGGTTTAACACCAAGCGATTTGGCAAAAGTTTTAAATGCTAATTTTGTAGATATTGTAGATGCATGATATGTTGAACTTTATATTGTTTTGAGTCCAAAGCACACAGATGCTTGTTCTTGTATGAATGTAGCAACTATTCCTATTCGTTTCATCTCAGTGATTCTTGTTCCAAGCGACCATTTAATAACAAAAAAAGTTATCTTTAAGCAATAAATAGGGTAATTAAAAACTCGTATTGATGATTTTTTAACAAACTAAATTTTATGTTATATTAGTGAAAGTTAAGAAATTCTGAGAGGTGCAGTATGGGTAAGCGTCTTAAAGACTACACAATCGAAGATCGAAAAGCTCGTCCAATGTGTCCAGCTAAACCCATTGACTTTGGTGATGATGAGACTACCAATCGCATTATGTTAGATGCTGCTAAACGTGTAATTCGTCGGCATAAAAAAGAACTTATTGCGCTTGCTCACAAATGAGTCTAATGCCCTCAACTTTTGTCGTTGCTGTCTATTTTGATATATCTTTATTACGTTATGAGGCAGTCATTTAGAATGACTAAATTTTCTGCCTTATGACTTAATATCAGCCAAAAACTTGCGAAATCTCTCTCACATCGCAAACATAGACGAATAGTCAGATGAAGTTTACAAAACTTACAAGAGAATAGTTGAATAATAATTACAATAATATATTGTAAAAACATATATTGTTTTGGGTGTTCAAAATGCATGATTATCTGCTGGCATTAATCGGTGGTGGATTGCTTGGTCTTGCAGTCGTGGGCTATTTATATGTTCATGGTCGTATTGCAGGCATTAGTGGTTTACTGGCTCAAGTATTAAATCCGCAAACGCTGTTCAAAACGCCTGCATTGTGGTTTGTGTTAGGTATTTTCATTGTGCCTTTTTTCTATGGCATCGTGGCTCAACCTAAAGTTGAATTGAATGCAAGCCCATTGATGATGATTGTGGCGGGATTGTTGGTTGGTTTCGGTACTCGTTTGGGTTCGGGTTGTACCAGTGGACATGGTATTTGTGGCATGAGTCGTTTATCTAAGCGCTCCATTGCAGCAACAGCTACCTTTATGTTAGCTGGCTTTATTACCGTTTATGTTATCCGCCATATCACAGGAGCATTCTAAATGAAAAATTTCTTAGCCTTTGTTTTCGGTGGTATTTTTTCAGCTGGATTGATTCTTTCTGGTATGTCGAATCCTGAAAAAGTTTTAAACTTCCTTGATCTTTTCGGTACATGGGATGCAAGTCTGGCATTTGTTATGATGGGTGCAATTGCGGTTGCCTTTATTCCATTCCAAAGAATTATGCGCCAAGCTGAACCAAAAACCATTTTAAATGAACCAATTGATTTGCCTAAACAAACTCAAATTGACTCTAAACTGATCACAGGTAGTTTTATTTTTGGTATCGGTTGGGGCGTTGCAGGAATTTGTCCAGCGCCAAGTCTAACCTTGATTGGTTTAGGTTATTATCAAGCAATCTATTTCATTGTTGCAATGTTGGTGGGGATTCTCATTCATCGTAAGGTTGCAGGAGCATAAGATGCACGCAGATATTCAGCATTTTTTTGATGAAAATACTAATACATTCAGTTATGTGGTAAGTGATCCTGTAACGCGTCAATGTGCCATTATTGACAGCGTGTTGGATTATGACCCTGCATCTGCGACTACTTCAACAATTCATGCCGATGAAATCATTGCTTACATCCAAAAAAATGAATTAACGGTTGAATGGATTTTAGAAACGCATGTGCATGCCGATCACCTGACAGCTTCTCAATATTTAAAAGAGCAGTTGGGTGGTAAAATTGCCATGAGCCATAAAATTTCGATTGTGCAAGAAACATTTAGTGCTATCTATAACTTGGATATCAAGTATTTCAATTCACATCAATCATTTGATTATCTGTTTGACGATCATGAAACTTTTACGATTGGTGAATTACAAGCCTATAACATCCCTACACCGGGGCATACGCCTGCTTGTTTAAGCTATGTGATCGGTGATGCTGTATTTGTAGGTGATACTTTGTTTATGCCTGATTATGGTACGGCACGTTGTGATTTCCCGAAAGGCAGTGCAGGGCAGTTGTACGATTCTGTGCAAACGCTATACGCATTGCCTGAAGAAACACGAGTGTTCTTATGCCATGATTATCTACCAGAATCACGTGAACAATATGAACATGAAACACTGCTCAAAACTCAAAAAGAGCAGAATATTCATATTCATACAGGGGTAAGCAAAGCTGAATTTATTGAGATGAGAACTCAGCGTGATGCTACTTTAACGATGCCTAAATTGATTCTGCCATCAATTCAAATCAATATGGACGCAGGTAAGTTCCCACAACCTGAGGCCAATGGTATTCGTTATTTGAAGTTGCCTTTGAATTACTTTAAATAAAATTTTAAGAAAAGTTCATCTTGTATGTTATTGCTTAGGCTCACACAAATAGCCTAAGCAATATTATAAGTTTCACCGTAAAAAGCACATATAAAATTTGATTTATAAACTCAAAACTCATTAAATAGATCAATCATTTGAATTCAAGCTTAGAGTCTATTTTATGTTGTTAAATTATCAAATCACGCAAAATCAGCCTGAATCTACATTGCCACCTTTGGTTTTTATTCATGGTTTATTTGGTAGTTTGAGTAATTTAGGCATGCTCGCACGTGCATTTCAAGAACAGCGCACCGTAATTCAATTAGATGTGCGCAATCATGGTAAGTCTGCGCATTGTGATGACATGAATTATGCAGCAATGGCACAAGATGTTTTAGAAACGTTGAACAGCTTGAATATCGAACAGTTTTCTGTGGTTGGGCATTCAATGGGCGGTAAAGTTGCAATGACTTTAGCTCCTCTGGCTGCCGAGCGTTCACAGCAATTGGTTTTATTGGATATCTGTCCTTTTGCTTATCCTGAAAATCGTCACGATCAAATTTTTACAGCTTTGTTTGCTGTGCAAGATGCACAAGTTGAAAGTCGCCAAGCGGCGATGGAAATTATGCGTGAGCATCTTCAAGAAGAAATGGTCGTGCAATTTTTGATGAAGTCATTTAGCAAAGGGCAATGGTTATTTAACTTAAATGCATTACGTGAACATTATGCAGAAATTTTGTCATGGCAGACGGTGCATAGTGATGTCAATACTTTGTTTATTCGTGGCGGTAATTCACCTTATATTGAGTTACCTGAGCATTATGCCGCTATTCAAGCACAGTTTCCTCACGCAAAAGTTGAAACAGTCGCTCATGCAGGGCATTGGTTGCATGCCGAAAAAACAGCAGAGGTATTGGCATTCATGACTGAGTTTTTAGATTAATCTTGTCTAGTATTTTGCATCATTCGATGATCTAAAATGATCTCAGTTTTTAAATCAATTTTTAAACCAATACTCCATTTGGAGTATTGGTTTTTTATTCATACTGATCTGCATAGATTAACGGTTTAGCTTTTATTCTCAACAATAAAAAAGAGCTGACGTTGAATCATCAGCTCTTTTAAACTTAAGCAACCTTAATTACTTATGCTTTTTCTTCTTCATTGCCAGCAAGTTGCTTTAGCAAATGCTTTTCAAGATAGTGAATATCCATTGCTTGTTTGCAGAAGTTTTTATCTTGCAGAATCAAGTCTTTGTGCAAAGGAATGTTGGTTTTAATTCCTGTTAAGATAGTTTCATCCAAGGCTTGACGCATACGCGCAATACTGGTTTCACGATCTTTACCATGCACAATCAGTTTAGCAATCATTGAGTCGTAATACGGCGGAATGCTATAACCTTCGTAGATGTGTGAATCTACACGAACACCTGCACCACCTGGGGCATAGAAGTGTTCAATTTTACCCGGTGAAGGTACGAAGGTGGTTGGGTCTTCTGCGTTAATACGACATTCGATTGCGTGACCACGAATTTCAACCTGATCTTGCTCAATGTCTAAACCTAGACCTGCAGCAATACGCAATTGTTGTTCAATGATGTCAATGCCTGTCACCATTTCAGTTACAGGGTGCTCAACTTGAACACGGGTATTCATTTCAATGAAGAAGTATTCGTCATCTTCAAATAAGAATTCGAAAGTACCTGCACCACGGTATTGCATTAACTTACATGCATTAACACACGCTTCTAAAATATCGGCACGTGCTTGTTCTGGTAAGTTAGGTGCTGGCGCTTCTTCAAGCACTTTTTGGTGACGGCGTTGTAATGAACAGTCGCGGTCATAAAGGTGAATCGCGTGACCATTACCATCAGCCAATACTTGTACTTCTACGTGGCGTGGCTTTTGTAAGAAACGCTCCATATAGACCGTGTCATCACCAAACCACATTTCTGCATCACGTTGAGCTGCTTGAACTGATTCAAGCAAGGTGTCTACGCGCTCTACAATACGCATACCACGACCACCACCACCAGCAGCAGCTTTTACAATGAGCGGGAAACCAATTTCTTTGGCTTCAGCTAAAGCATTGTGCGGTGTAACGGCGTGTGCTGAACCTGGTACAGTTGGTACGCCAGCTTTACGCATTGCAGTAATTGCAGAAACTTTGTTACCCATTAAGCGAATATGCTCAGGGCGTGGACCAATGAAAATGAAACCTGAACTTTCTACAATTTCAGCAAATTCGGCATTTTCAGCAAGGAAACCATAACCAGGGTGAATGGCATCTGCACCTGTAATTTCTGCTGCAGTAATAATTGCAGGAATATTCAGGTAACTTTCACTGCTCGCACCCGGACCAATACACACGGCTTCATCACAAAAGCGTAAGTGCATCAGGTCTTTATCGGCATCTGAATAGATACCCACGGTTTTGATCCCTAAAGTTTTGCAAGCTCGGGTGATGCGCAGGGCAATCTCACCACGGTTTGCAATTAAAACTTTTTGCAACATTGTGAATCCCCGAGGTCTTAAGCGCGGTAGCGGAAGAGTGGTTGACCAAATTGAATCACTTCGCCATTTTTAACTAGAATTTCTTCAATCACGCCACTTTGAGTTGCTTCAATTGGGTTCATGATTTTCATTGCTTCGATAATGCCAAGCGTTTCACCAGCAGAAACAGTTTGACCCACTTTAATAAATGGTGCTTCACCTGGGCTTGGTGCTGCATAGAACACGCCAACCATTGGAGAAGTTTCAACAGCACCACGTGGTGAAGATTTAGGTGCAGATGGTACTTCTGCAGAAGGTGCAGGCATTGCAGGAACTGCTGCCGCTACTACTGGACTGCGACGAGTTAATGCAATCGACTGATCGCCTTCTTTAACTTCAATCGCTTGTAAGTCAGATTCAATCATCAAGTCGATGAGTTTCTTGATTTTACGAATATCCATGGACAGTATTCCTAGTTTAAGATTGTGTAGTAGGTTGAATTTTTTCAAGAACAAAGTCGAGTGCTGCGGCATAGCCTTTTGCGCCTAAACCGCAAATCACACCAATGGCTTTGTCTGATAAATATGAATGATGTCTAAACGCCTCACGTGCATGCACATTCGACAAATGGACTTCAAGAAATGGAATAGCGACCCCTAACAAGGCATCACGTACCGCAACAGAGGTATGCGTTAATGCAGCAGGGTTAATAATGATATATTGTGTGCCATCTAACGCGGCTTGATGAATTCGGTCTACAATTGCGCCTTCCCAATTACTTTGGAAAGTATCTATAGAAATTGATGCTTTTTGCGCTTGTGAAATGAGCTGTTGATTTATATCCTCAAGAGTGAGGTAACCATAAACTTCGGGTTCACGCTTTCCTAGCAAATTTAGATTCGGTCCATGAATAACCAAAATGGTCGAACTCATTCCGCTTGCTCCAATAAATAATTGCAATAATACTTTGCAAGATGTCTGCAAAGTTTGCTAATTATGGCATAAAATTCCACATTTTTTTTGTAATTTGTTTAATTTGACGTAGAAAGCGTGTGCCAAAATGAGGCTCTATAATGAAAACTTTGCAGGGAATTCGCAATGTTAAAAAATTACATTTTTAGTTTTTTTTGTTGATTTTTATATTCTAAAACAACTGACCAAATCTATTCATTTGTTTTCTGTAACGACTGATCAAGCGAGTGACTTGAACTGGTTTGATTCGGAATGTCAAAGCCAGAAAACAACCAACATCAATATCGCATTTCTTTATAGCATGATATTTCGTTGCTGTTTATAAAAAATGGCGATTCCATTTTTTCAGTTCATTCAAAGTAGATGACCACACAAACTGCAGTGGATCATCTAATACGTTTTGTGATCATCGTTCAAGTTATGGATTCGATAGAAAGATCATTTCGATAATAAGATATTTTAAAAATTCAACTTTATTTAAATAAAACATGAGCTTAAATGGAATGCTTTGATTGATATATTTATCTATATTTTAGTCTGGAATAGATGCTCCTACGCTGCGTATTATATTTTGAGTGGGGTGCTGTTGGTTTTATGTACACTTTAATTAAGTTGTAGATTGATCACAAGACCAAGCACATGCACGATCTGCACGGATATCTACCTCATTTAAAAATATGACGTGGTATCGAACAAAAAAACGGTGATGAAAGTTTCAGCAATTTTTTTCTAGCCAATGTTCTTCTACTCAATAGCCCGCAGCATCTACATCATAGATAAAATTTTAGAACGCATTGACCTTTTATTTCAAAAATCACCTTAAAAATGGCGTTATCGTAAAGTAGAGCAATATGTTCGGTATTGGCAAAAGTTAAGTGATCTTGTTCTGAATCTTGCTTTATTTGCTGTTAAAGCTCAGAAAAGCTTAATCCGTCTGTTGTTTCTCTGTTGCAGAAGGTGCTGCATCAAAACTGACAATCACTTTTAAACCTTGCGGTTGGTTAGCCTGAAATTGAAGTAGGTAGCCATATTGCTCTAATAATACTTTGACTAGAGTTAGACCTAAGCCATAGCCTTGTTTATGCGCAGATTTACGCCAAAAACGCTGAGTCAGAATGGTAAAATCATCTTCATTCAGGCTTTTGCCTTGGTCTGCAATGATCAATTGCAGGTCTTGCATATAAATTTGAATGTTTGGCGCATCCTCTGCATGCAAATAAGCATTTTGAATCAAGTTTTTCAGTACCATGTGCAACGCAGGCGCTGGAATATTAATGTGTTGTGCTACCAAACTCGCCCAATCAATCTGTAATTTCGCTGATAAATTGGGATATTCCACAGTCAGTTCCGACAAGACTGTTTCTAATACGCTACGCATATCTGCATGGCTATGTGCCGCTTGAATACCTGCTTCAGTTTGACTGAGCAATAACAGTTGTTCCAAAAGTTGTTGATAACGTTGGATGCTGCGTTCTGCGTGTTTTAAATTGTCGATGACTTTGGCTGTATCTTGGGCAGATGCGGTTTGATTCAACATCAATTGGCTCAGTTGCACATGCGTTTTAATAGCCGTTAACGGCGTGCGCAGTTCATGCGCAGCAAATGCACTAAAGTTTTTTTCGTGTTCCAGACTTTTATGTAGGCGTTCAATCAGCATCAATAAGTTATCGACAAAAGGCTGAATTTCTTTAGGAATTTTTTGTGATCTCAGTTCAATTAAATAACGAGAAGCTTCATCTAAAGATTGTTTTTTCTGAATTAAGTGGCGGGTGATGTGATCGAGCGGTAAAAACTCCAGACGGATAATCCACAAAATTAGCAAAATACAAATAATCAAAGTAAGCAGTAAAGGAATCAGTACCGACTGTAAAATTTGTTTAAGTAGGTTTTGCCGTAACTGAATTTTTTCAGCCACCACCACCTGAACTTCACCTTCACGCAGTACATAACTACGCCATTGCAGTCCATTTTCTGTCCATGTGCTGAAACCGACTTGTTGGTTTTTTAAATTTTTCGGTGCGCCTTGAGTGCGTGCAATCACATGCTGTGGTAATGAAACATCGGCACGGAAAATAGAGACTTCACAAGCAATTAAACTATGTAGCAAGGCATTTTCTGATTCGGCATGCAAACTTTCTGTGAGTTGTTCTAGGGGCAGTTGCTGAATCAGGCGGGCGACCATACGGGCTGAGGTAGAAAGTCGTTCATCCAGCGTATTTTGTAAGCGTTGTTCCAAGTCATGGTAGAGCCATGCAAAGACAATCACCCACAGCAAAATAAATGCACAGCTGATGGTCGATACCAAACGCCATTTCAGACTGTAGTTTTTCATGTCAGCAGCTCAGGTTTAAAGATGTAGCCGACACCACGCACCGTTTGAATAAAATCGGGGTGGATTTTATGCCGTAAATGGTAGATATGCACATTTAAGGCATTGCTTTCGATACTGTCTTGAAAGCCATACACTTTATCTATCAGTTCTTCATTTTTTAAGATTTGGTTCGGATGCCGTAAAAAGGTTTCCAATAGGCTATATTCACGGCGTGAAAGCTGAATGTTTTGTGAATGCCAACTGACTTCTTGTGTATCGAGGTTCATGTGTAACTGACCACTTTGCAGTTGGTTCGATGAATAACCACGATGACGGCGGCTTAATGCATATACACGGGCAATCAGTTCATTTAATTCAAAAGGTTTAGTTAGGTAGTCATCTGCTCCTAAGTTGAGCGCCTGTACGCAGTCTTGAGTATGATTCCGCGCGGTTAATACCAATACTGGAATATGAATGGCATCTTTACGCCAGTTTTCGAGTAACTGTAAACCATCTTGGTCAGGCAGACCTAAATCGAGCAGGCACAGATCTACCGCACTATGACGTATGAAGTAATCGGCATCGCGCGCGTTATTCACGTGTTCGACTGAAATACTTAAAAATTCGAGTGCTGCCACAATACTTTGGGCAATATAAGGATCATCTTCCACCAAAACGACGAACATATTTGCTCCTATACCACAGTCAGCCCAATATATGACACATCTCGATCACGCCACAAATTTAGATTAGGCACCTACAATGCTCAAGTTTACAAAGAAAAATCTTTATTAATGTTCTCTTAATCTACACTTACCGATAATACAGTCAGTTTTTTAATTTTTAGTATAAATACATGATTTTTATTCGCGTCATTGCTTATTTTGTGTTGAGTCTGTGTGCGGTGTGGGTCAATGCTGCCAATGAATTTTTAGCGTCCGATCAAGCTTTTAAGTTTCAGGCGACGTCATTGTCTGAACAAACGGTTGAACTGAAATGGGATGTCGCACCGCATTACTATTTATATCACGATCAATTCAAAGTCAGTCAGGCTCAAAAGCCGCTTGCTTTTAAATTGCCTGCAGGGCAGGAAAAAGATGATCCGACTTTCGGGCTGACACGTGTGCATTATGGGCAAGTGACAACACAGATTCAGGTGAAGCCTAATCAGCAATATCAAATTACTTGGCAAGGCTGCGCTGAAGATGGTTTGTGTTATCCCGTACAGCGTAAAACGATTCAAACCGATGCCGATGGTTTATTGCCACAGCATAATTTAAGTGCGGGCAAAGGTAATTTACTTCAGCAACTCAATCAGAATAATCAGGCTGCTTTAAACACTAACTTAAATGATGCAGATAAGCATCAAGCCAATGGTTCTAGTACACAAAAACAAGTTACGACAACTGCAAATACTGTAACGACAAAAGAACTCAAACTTGAACAGCAAACGCTAGAAAACAAAGCACAGCTTGCTGAAAATGCGGTTGCTGTAACACAAGCTGATCCTAAACTTACCCCTGAATCAGTAGAAAACGTTGATTTAGCAAATTCCTTAGAGATTGAAAATACAGATACGGCGTTGACAGACAATACATTCGCTGCATCAGCCAATTCAAGCAATACGGAAACAGCCAGTAGTACGAGTCTGAATCAGCAATGGAACAATGATCAATTTTTCCTGAATTTATTGTCTGGGCAAGGGTTGTTACTGAATGCGTTTATCTTTTTAGGTTTTGGGGTATTACTGGCTTTTTTACCGTGTTCATTGCCGCTGATTCCAATTCTTTCTGGCATTTTGGTGCAGCGCAATACAGGCTATAAAGCGGCAGCAATTGCGATCACCTTTATCGTCAGTATGGCGCTAGTCTATGGCTTGATGGGCGTTGTTGCGTCACACATTGGTTATAGCGTACAGCGTTGGTTCCAAAATCCCGTAGTGATTGCAGTTTTTGCTATGTTGTTTGTGCTCTTTGCTTTAAACCTGTTTGGACTGTATCAGTTCTCATTACCACAAGCAGTGTTACAGCGTTTAGATCGTATTCAGCAATATCAAAAAGGCGGTACTTTATTGGGTGCGGGCGTTATGGGGGTGATTTCTGCACTGATTGTCGGGCCATGTATGAGTGCGCCTTTAGCGGGAGCATTGCTGTACGTCTCACATTTGGATCAAGCAGCATTGGGTGGTTTATATTTGTTCCTGCTCGGTTTAGGTATGGGAATTCCTTTACTTATTGCCAGCGTGTTTGGCGCGAAATATTTGCCAAAGCCAGGTTTGTGGATGGAACGGCTAAAATTTAGCTTTGGTTTTATCATGTTGGCAATGGCTTTGTATTTTGCTCGTCCGCTATTTTCTGTGACTTGGTACTATGTTGCTTTTGCTGTGGTGTTATTTGCCTTCGCTGCATATTTAATTGCAATTTTGCGCCACGTGTTACATCGTCCACAGCGTTTTTCGTTATTGGCTTTGGCGGCAGTAATCGCCAGTAGTGGAATTTGGCATGTCAATCAGAGTATTGCCAGTGTCAATGCGCAGGTACAAGCAGACCAATTACAGCCATGGATCAAAGTACGCACAGAACAAGAGTTGAATGCAGCTTTGGCCGCACATGCTCATCAAAAGATTGTGATTGATGTCTATGCCGATTGGTGTGTGGCGTGTCAGCCGATTGAGCGTGATGTGATTCCTCGTACCGATGTGCAAGATGCTTTAAAGCATGTGGTGCGGATTAAACTCGACTTAACCGAACAGCATCCTTCACAAGATGCCTTATTGAAAAAATGGCAGATTTTAGGGCCGCCAACGTTGTTATTTTTGGCAGATCCACAACGGGAACAACGTGAATTGCGTCTAACAGGTGCTTATAACGCAGCGCAATTGATTCAAAATATTCATCAACTGCAAGAGGCTGCGCCATGATTCAATCCGCAGTCTTGCAGTTAGGCATGTTGATGATTCCATGGCCATTGGTGTTTTTATTGCTAGGACTGATTGTCGTCTTTGCAATGGGTAAATTTTTTCAGCGTCGTTATACATGGAATGCACAGACTTGGACAGGTTATCAGGATGCATTATGGAATGCGCTGTGGATTGGTGCTTTAGTTGGGCGGGCAGTTTTTGTGTTGCAGCATTATGAGCTGTACTTTGCCAACCCGATTGATATTTTAAAAATTCAGGACAAAGGCTTTCATCTGATTGCCGCAGTTATGGCAGGTGTGGCGTGGTTTGTCTGGAAAAATCGCGCTATTCAACGTGTTGTTCTGGCATGGGCAGTTGCGCTCTTTATTACAGTACAAGTTGTAGGTTGGAGTCTTATCCAACCTTTGCAGACGCAGCATGCCTATCCCAATCTAGTATTGCACAACCTAGCGCAACAACCTCAAGATTTAGCTCAATTTTCAGGGCAGCCCACGGTGATTAATCTCTGGGCGACTTGGTGTCCAGTTTGTCATCGTGAAATGCCTGTTATGCAACAAGCACAGCAAGATTTCCCTGAGGTCAATTTTGTATTTGCCAATCAAGGCGAATTTGCAGCAGAGATTCAAGCCTATTTACAGAAACATCGATTTCAGTTTGAACACGTGTTATTAGACCCTGCAGCTCGTTTAGGACAACACTTCAATATGTTCGGTTTGCCAAGTACTTTGTTTTTTAATGCACAAGGAGAATTGGTCGATCATCACATGGGTGAATTGACCAAGCCGATGCTGCAGCATTATCTGAAAAAAATACAAGCGAATCCATAAACGCGCTCTTAACGATTTGAAAGAAAACCCGCCGTGAAGCCAAAATTAAGGACAATCAATATGACATCAAACATCAAAAATAACATGCTGAAACTGGCGATAGGTATGAGTCTTGCCAGTAGTGTGAGTATGCTGCAAGCACAGGACAACCTCAAACAGCACATTGAAAAAGAAGGTTTTAAGTTTGTGCAACAAATTCAAGCACCTGCACAAATGACAGGTTGGGCAGGGCATATTGAACAAAGTCCTGCGACAGTGTTTATTTCCAATGATCAGAAATACTATATTGTAGGCACTTTGTTTGATGCACAAGGCAATAATTTAACCGTCGATGCTTTAGACCGTTATGTGAAAAAGTCGGTACTTGAAGATGTGTGGCAAAGTCTGGAACACGCTACTTGGATTCAGGATGGGCAAACCAGTGCTGAAAAAATTGTCTACGTGTTTTCAGACCCGAATTGTCCGTATTGCCATACCTTTTGGAAGCAGGCACGTCCGTGGGTAGAATCTGGCAAAGTTCAGTTAAGACATATTATTGTGGCGGTGATCCGACTTGAAAGCAAAGGGCAGGCCGCGACTTTATTAATGGCGAAAAACCCACAGCAGACCTTTAATGCGTTCCATCGTCAATACGGACAAAAAAAGCTGATCGAGCAAAAAACTGTGCCTGTACATGTAGAAAAAACCTTAGAACAGAATCAGGCACTGATGGATAAATACGAGTTCTTTGCCACACCTGTTGTGCTTTGGAAAAATAAACAGGGCGAATTACAGTCGGTACAAGGAATGCCAAAATCTATGAAAGATGTGTTTGAGTGATTTTAAAAATTTCCGAGCAAATATCTAACTGAATATTCAAATCTAAAGCGCAAAAAAGCTTGCTCTAATTGCATTGGAGCAAGCTTTTTGATGTAAAAGATTCAGTCTTTTATTTCTGAATACGAATCGCAAATTGAATGACGTGGGATTTGCCCTGATGCAGTTTGCCTTCTGAGCGTTCTACATCGCCCACAAAGAAATGAATCAGATGATCGTGTTTAAAATGGCTTAAAAACTCGATAGGATCGTACAGCATTTCTACTGCACGTGGGCCGCCCGTTTTATATTCTAGCTGACGAGTAGAATACAGCTCACCAACAAATAAACCGCCGTTGACCAAAGTTTCGCGCACGCCATTTAACACTTTTTGCTGTGTTTCAGGGTTAAAGTGACCAAATACGCAAATCACGTTGTCATATTGATTCGCTGGCCAATTCACCTGACTTAAATCTTGCTTTCGTGTATTTAGACTTAAACCACGTTGCTGTGCATAGCCTTGGGCCTTATCTAAAGCAACTTGCGAGTAGTCCCACAAATCTGCTTCAAATGCTTGCCCATTGGCTTGTGCCAAAGCGGCCAAATATAACAAGTTACGACCTTCACCTTCGGCCAAGCCCAAAGTTTTGCCGTGAATAGACAGTTTTTGCGTAATGTCCTGAATGAACGCATTGGCTTGTTCACCATAAATATGGTCATGTTGGCTGTAGCGTTCATCCCATTCATTATGGATATTTAACATAGTTTCGACTCGGTAAATAATTTGATGCTGTTATTCGGCTGTAGATGGAGAAAACTCTTTAAATGCTGCCACGGCGTTTGCGGCATACATGAGTGATGGGCCACCGCCCATATAAACAGCAATACCTAAAATTTCATTCAATTCTTCAAAAGTCATGCCCATTTTGACCAAAGTTCTGACGTGAAAACCGATACAACCATCACAGCGTTGTGCCACACCAATTGCAAGCGCAATAAACTCTTTGGTTTTGGCATCAATTACGCCGTCTTTCATCGCAACTTGTGATAGGGCATTAAAGCTTTTAAGTAAATCGGGAGATTGTTCTTTAATGGATTTGATATTAGACGAAATTTCAGCAGTGAGTTCGGTATATTTCATGTTGTTTCACCATCAAGCAGATTAGAACCTAAAGACAATATACCATATATTTAAATATATTATGTTTGTATATATTAATTAGCAACTTTGCTTAAATTCAGTAAATCTGTATTTATAGCATTATCAATTCACCCAAATCACTTTATAATGTTGCCGCATATTCTGGAGTCGCTGTTAAATAGTTGCGATGACTTCAAACCTCATTTTTTAAGTCTTATTCTCCCTCTTGATTCGGCTTATAAATCAATATTTTATAATTTTGTGTCTGAGTAGGCACATACAATAGGTGCCTGCATGGAAATTAAAGTCAATTATTTAGACAACTTGCGTCTTGAAGCTAAATTTGACGATTTTACCGTCATTGCCGATCAGCCCATCCGTTATAAAGGCGATGGTTCTGCGCCAGGCCCATTTGATTATTTCCTTGCGTCATCTGCATTGTGTGCTGCGTATTTCGTGAAGGTTTATTGCCAATCACGTGATATTCCAACCGATAATATCCGCTTATCTCAAAACAATATTGTCGATCCTGAAAACCGTTATAAACAGATTTTTAAAATTCAGGTGGAATTGCCTGCAGATATTTCTGAAAAAGACCGTCAGGGGATTTTACGTTCTATTGACCGTTGTACCGTAAAGAAAGTCGTGCAAACAGGCCCTGAGTTTGTGATTGAGCAAGTCGAAAGCATTGATGCCGATGCACAAGCTTTGCTGATGCCGAACTTGACTTCATCTCAAGCGACCTTTATTGCAGGTAAAGATTTACCGCTTGAAGAAACCATTGCCAATATGTCAGGTATTTTGGCAGGTTTGGGCATGAAAATTGAGATTGCCTCATGGCGTAATATCGTACCCAATGTCTGGTCATTGCATATTCGTGATGCGCAATCGCCAATGTGTTTTACCAATGGTAAAGGCGCAACTAAAGAAAGTGCATTAGCATCTGCTTTGGGTGAATTCATCGAGCGTTTGAACTGTAACTTCTTCTATAACGATCAGTTCTGGGGCGAAGAGATTGCCAATGCCGAGTTTGTGCATTATCCAAATGAAAAATGGTTTAAACCTGGCCCAAATGGTGAATTGCCTAAAGAAATTTTAGATGAGTATTGCCTAGAAATTTATGATCCTGAAGATGAGTTGCTGGGCACACATCTATATGACACCAACTCGGGTAATACTGAGCGTGGTATTTGTTCATTGCCATTTGTGCGTCAATCCGATGGTGAAACGGTATATTTCCCATCAAATTTAATTGAAAACTTATATTTAAGTAACGGGATGAGTGCAGGCAACACGCTGGCAGAAGCGCAAGTACAGTGTTTATCTGAAATTTTTGAACGTGCAGTGAAGCGTGAAATTATTCAGGAAGAAATGAGTCTGCCTGATGTACCGCAAGAAATTTTGGCAAAATATCCAAGCATTGTGGCAGGTATTCAGGCTTTAGAAGAACAAGGTTTTCCAGTATTGGTGAAAGATGCGTCTTTAGGCGGTCAATTCCCTGTCATGTGTGTGACCTTAATGAACCCACGTACAGGCGGTGTCTTTGCTTCATTTGGTGCACATCCAAACTTTAAAGTCGCTTTAGAGCGAAGCTTAACCGAGTTATTGCAAGGGCGTAGTTTTGAAGGTTTAAATGATTTACCACAGCCGACCTTTAGCACGAATGCGGTAACTGAGCCGAATAACTATGTTGAACACTTTATTGATTCAAGTGGTGTGGTGTCTTGGCGTTTCTTTAGTGCGCAGGCAGACCATGAATTTGTAGAGTGGGATTTCACCAACAATGGTCAATACAGTAATGTCGAAGAAGCTGAGGCTTTATTTGCGATTTTAGAAGAAATGGGCAAAGAATCTTATATGGCGATTTATGAACATTTAGGTGCGATTGCTTGCCGAATTTTAGTCCCTGATTATTCAGAAGTGTATTTGGTGGAAGACCTGATTTGGGATAATACCAATAAAGCTTTGCTGTACCGTGAAGACATTTTAAATCTGCACCGTTTGGATGATGCACAACTTGAAGCTTTAGTTGAGCGTTTGGAAGAATGTGAGCTAGATGACTATACTGAAATCAAAACCTTAATTGGCATTGAATTTGATGACAATACCGTTTGGGGACAGCTCACTATCCTTGAATTAAAATTGTTGATTTATTTGGCATTAGAACAGTTTGAAGAAGCTAAAGATTTAGTCGAAGCATTCTTACAATACAACACCAATACCGTAGAACGTGGCTTGTTCTATCAATGTATGAATGTCGTGCTTGAAGTTATTTTAGATGATGAAATGGATATTGCCGATTATGCTGTCAATTTCCGCCGTATGTTTGGCAATGAACGTATGGATGCAGTCATGGGTTCTGTTGAAGGCACAGTACGTTTCTATGGTCTAACCGAAACCAATATGCAGCTTGAAGGTTTAGATCGTCATTTACGTTTAATCGACAGCTACAAAAAACTGCATAAAGCACGTGCCAAGTTTGTTGGGCTGAATAAAGACTAATCTTGCAGAAGTAGAACGCTGTTCTGATTTGAATCACCGTCCAAGAAAAAGACTCGGCTTTAAAAGTCCGAGTCAGGTATTATGGCAACAACATGGTGTTGCATTTCAAATGCTATCTAAGATTTGCTGTTGCTATAGGAAAGGCAAAATAATAACCCTCGTTGTTGAGGGCTATTTCATTTAAGCGAGATGGTCACGAACAAATTGAGGATCTAAAATAAACAATTTAATCAGTGATTGAGCTGCTCCTGAAGGTCTTCTAACACCTTGCTCCCAAGATTCCAATGTACGTTTAGAGATACCTAAAATTTTAGCAAATTGATCTTGAGTGAGTTCAGACTTTCTTCGTGCTAAAGCAACATCTGTTTCATTGATCACAGTTTTTCTTGCTGCGTTATTAGCAAGCATTTGTTTAACGCCTTCTAATAATTCAACATTTAAGTCTCGTTTTGCTTCTCGAGCTTCCAATTCTTTGTCACTTAATAAACGACTCATTTCAGTAACTCCGCTAATTGTCTAAGTGTCTTTTTCTCAAGTTGGGTAATTGTGTCTTTACTATATAAGGTCAATAACCAAATTTCGCCATTTGCTAAACGGTTATAGTAAATTACACGAACACCACCTTGTTTACCTTTACTCTTTCCACCCCATCGAATTTTACGAACGCCGCCAGTACCAGGTTCTACATCTCCTGCTGTAGGGTTCTCAGCAATGAAAATTTTAAAGTCATTGTATTGTTCTTCAGTCCAATAGTAGGGATATTCATTGGTAAAAAAAGTAGTCTCACAGATGGTATACATCGAACACCTTTATACTACTTTGTAGTGTTTAATTGTATACTACTTTGTAGTACTTTCAAGCATTAAATTAGGTCTCATATTGTGAGCTTTTTTTAACCCAATCAAATCACTGCTAATCGCCAAGTGCCAATAAACCTTCCCAACTAAAATAATTCGGGCTTAAATGACTGCGCTGCATCGCCCAAGTTCGATCTTGCAATTTACATGCACCAATGGCGAGTTTTTGCATACCAAATTTACTTTTCACCGTATCTAATACTTGCTGTAATTGTTCCTGTTTTTCAATGGCGTCAGTATCTGCAAGCAGGTCGTGAATATAACTTTGTTTAGGTTCAAGTCCCGTTAAAATCACACCACATTTTTTAAAGGCAACACCTTCTTGAAAAAGCGTTGTCACATGCTTCATTATGGCCTTATTCATGAGCAAAGCAGAATCTGTTGGCTCATTGAAAGCAATAGTGACCGATTGATTGTAAAAAACTTGGCGCGGATCAAAACGGTTAGATTGCGCAAAAATGATCATACAACCACATAAACTTTTTTCAGCTCTGAGCCTTTGCACAGCAGATTGTAAATAATCGCTCAAAGCTTCTGAAAGCGCATGAATATCTGTTACACGCTGCCCAAAAGAACGTGAGCTGATGATTTGCTGCTTACTTACGGTATTGTGCTCCAGTTCAATACATGCTGTACCTGTGAGTTCAAGAATGGTTTTTTTCATCAAAATAGAAAATTGGCGCTCCATTTGGTCTGGATTGCTTGTTGCTAGATCAAATACAGAACGGATACCCAATGATTGTAATTTTTTAGCGTTTTTGCGTCCCACACCCCAGACTTCAGCGGCATCAATGTGTTGAAACAAGGCTTCTTTGCTGCATAAATCCATATCCAGTAAATTACATACGCCGTTGAAATAGCGGTTTCGCTTAGCAAGATGATTGGCTAGTTTGGCTTCAGTTTTACTTTGACCAATACCAACACAAACAGGAAGAGCCAGCCATTTCCACAAGGTTGTTTTAATTTCCTGTGCAAGTGCGTTTAAATCGCGCTGAGAATATGAACTCAACTCAATAAAAGTTTCATCAATCGAATAAATTTCAACATCTTTGGCACTGACAAATTCTTGAATAATATTATTAAAACGTCTGGACATTTCTGCATAGAGCGCATAATTACTTGAAAAGACCGCAACATCATGTTGTTGAATTAATTCTTGAACTTGGTAAAAGGGCACAGCCATTTTAATGCCAAGTCGTTTGGCTTCTTCGGAACGTGACACCACGCAGCCATCGTTATTGGAAAGCACCACCACAGGACGATGATTCAGGTGTGGTTGAAACAACCGCTCACAGCTCACATAACAATTATTAATGTCAATGAGCGCAAAAACTTGCTCTAAAGCTTTCATGACTATTTTACTTATTCGGCTTTTTTATGCATTATTGTGGTGTTTAAACCATCAGGTTTTTCAAATTCCACGTGACCACAGCAAACACTTCAAAAGTTTGCCCATCTTTCAGGTAAATGCTGTCGTAGTCGGGGCTTTCTGCCTTGAGCCAAGCTTCGGGCAAAGTGGCAGGGTCGTAGTCTTCACCAAAATGTTCAGCCAATTCACTTTTGGACATTTTGGCTGTAATCATCAAGCGTTTAATAGTCAGGTCTTTTTGGTCGATTAATGCAACCACAATGCTGCGGTGTTTGGCTTCTTTGCTGCGATCTACCAATACAATATCGCCGTATTCAAGCCCGGCATTAATCATAGATGTGGTGCGTACCACATTTAAAAAGGTCGCATTTTCATTGGAAATTAGATACTCATTCAGATCAATATTTTTATCAATATAGTCTTGGGCAGGAGAGGGAAAGCCTGCAGGAATGGATTCGACGGCAACTGGAAGCGGTAAAACGGTACGTTTGCAAACAGGCTGAAAGTCTTGTTTATTCAGCAGTTCCATCTGCTCTAGAATGGAGTTTAAGGTTGGGCTAGGCTTGCCTTCAGTACCCATAATTTTTTGTAATGACGACCAAGCAGCATCAGAGAAGTAAATAGGTAACTTCTTGGACATGAGATGACTCCTACGCAACAAGGCGTGTTTGAAGTGAAATTTGATGTGTTGATAGCATAACTGAAATTGTGATCAAGATTCAATCTGATTAGGTGATTCGCCACTGAATAGAAATGAACTCTACTTTTGCATAGCTATACAAACATAGGGCTTTCCGTTAGGATTTTTCTATCGCAGCAGTAAATTTAGAGATGAGTATGCATATTGTTGAAGACATTTATTTAACGAAAGAAGAAGTTGAATCTTTACTGTTGGGATTAATCAATTCACAACTTGAACCTGAGTTTTTAATGCAGGATTTCATTAAACATCAGGTGTTCTCTTTGGCTGAATATTTTAAACAAAACTCCGAACATGAAATTGACTTTGCACAGATCAGTTGTCCGATCAAAGTCAGAGCGGAATACCAAAATTATCGTTTAAAACGTCAATTTTTAGTTGAGTTTCATCTCACCACAACACCTTTTTTTAATTATGAGCCTGAAGAAAATAGTGTGACCTATTCTTATATGATGAAAGATTTTTATCTGACCGATATTATTTTCTATGATGCTTATACGGGTGAAAATTTACAGGCTTGGATGCAAAAAAGATTTGTGATTTTACAAGGTGAGCGTGAAATAGAGGTGAATTCATTGTCATGGTATGCAGATTACAATTTACCGCAAGTCACGCAAAATATGGTGTCTTTTGTGAGTGAAGCGGCTTATGACACTGGTTTAGATCAGATTATAGACGACGTCAATTTACGCTTGCAGCAGGCAAAGATCGTGAATTAATTTGGAGTGCATCCATCTAAAAGTAGTTATTTTGGATGGATTATAGGGAATATACGATTGCACAATGCTGATCAGGTTTAGGAATATCTCAAATGACCACAATCACGCATGATTTAGGTCATGGCATGGGGAGCGACTGGGAAAATAAAGATTGGGCCCATATTACAGTTCCAGAATTACACCGCCTGCAACTGCATTACCCACGTTTGCAAGGTAACGTTCAAATTCTGTGGTGTAGTCCACGTCCATTTTCTTCTGCGGTACTGGTTGAAGTTACGCAGGTTTTATCTAACACGGGTCAAATAAATCTTCACTCATATTTCATTAAGCGTAGCCATCGTTCATTTCGCAATGCTCAAGATATTTTGCAAGAGCATGCCTTCCTGCAACATTTAGCCAGTAAAGACATTCCAGTTGCCACATTGATTGCCTCAAATTGCGGCCTGACAGCTTTAGAGATGGGGGATTGGACGTATGAGGTCTATGAAAAAGCAGTAGGCTTTGATTTATATGTCGATCAGCAATCTTGGACTCCTTTTTTCTATACCGAGCATGCAGCCAAAGTTGGAAGTTTACTTGCTAAACTGCATATCGCCATGCAGGATTTTCCTGAGTTACACGGCAGATCGGCTCGTTATTTGGTCTCGAATCAGCAGCTTTTAGAAAGTGAAAGTATTGTAACGGCTATTCAGCAACGTATTGATAATAGCCCTGAATTGAGTCGTTATTTTGCCGATAAAAACTTAGATGCTGTTTTTTTAGAGCGCATATTCCAGACGCATCGTAAAATTAAGCATGTATTGCAGCAGGCGACTAAAATTTGGACACATAATGATTTGCATGCTTCCAATTTGTTTTGGTCTACGCAAAGTGCCGATGCCAATATTACAGCGGTGATTGATTTTGGCTTATCGGATCGAAATTCAGCGCTGTACGACCTTGCGATAACGATTGAGCGTAACTTTATAGATTGGCTGGCTTTAGAACATACGTCACAAATTAATGTTGATGAAGCGGGTTTAAGCGCGTTTTTACAAGCGTATTGTGCAGAAATACACCCACAACAAGACTTTAGTATTTTGCCAGAACTGCTAAAAATTGTGCATTTGGATTTCGCATTTTCAGAACTGGAATATTTTGTCGGGATTACCCAAAACCTGAAACATGCCGATGCTGCTTATTATGATTGGATTGTTGGACATGTAAATTGGTTTTTTACAGAGCAAGGACAGCAATTTACCCAGACTTTTACTCGCTTCCTTCAACGCGAATTGTCATAATCTGCACAGCTAAATGCCTATCACTACTTTTTAATGCAAGATGAACCGTACCAGGTTTGTCGGAGACTCAATATTCTGAGATGAGATAGCGTCTTGGTAGTCAATCAGGTTTTGATATTATTCGACCAATAAATAATCTCTTTGATAGGCAGTCTGATGTTTTAAAACGCCATAACACAGATGTATAAGCTTGCGCATTGCAGCACCTAAAGCACACATTTTATTTTTAACCTGGCTTAATAATCGTTGATATAAAGCTTCAATGTGTGGATTATATTTAATCGCTGTTAATGCTGACATAACCAACCTAATGGCTAAAAGAAGTAAATGAGCCGAATAACCTGTATATTTGGCTCATTATATGAGCTGTTTAAGCCAATTATTCGGCTCACAATCTAGGTTTTATTAGGTCAATAGTCATAAATGAGCTGAATAACTGAATTAATAGCTCCTCACTAAATGAGCCGAATAGGTGTTACAATAGACTCATGCAGTAGGGGGGAATGCTTATGAAAAAATGGGTATGGCAAAAAGCAAACTGGACTAAATTTAAATGGGATGAAGCACTTGTCACAGTAAAATTACGTTTAATTCATAAGAAGATAGGTCAATTAGTCGGAGAGAGCAAAGTATCACCAGAAGCTGAGGCATTACCATTAGATACACTGCTCACAAATCTAGTCGCATCCTCACTCATTGAAGATGAGAAGTTGAATGTTCGTTCACTCAAATCCTCATTAGCTCGGCGTTTAGGGGTAACAGAAGAAAATCCTGCACCCATTCAAGATAAAAATGAAGGTTTAGCCAATATCATGATGGATGCAGTGAGCAATCATAATGCGCCATTAACAATGGAGCGCTTATTACAATGGCATAACTGGCTTTTTCAAACTATAGAACGCTTTGATTATGCTGCGCAAAAAATCAAAGTAGGAGAAATTCGTGATAACGAGGCACCAATGCAGGTTGTTGGTGGTTCTCTTTATGGTACTACTACCAAGGTTTACTTTGAAGCACCTGAGGGTGGAGAGCATTTACAGGGACTAATGAATGAATTTATAGAATGGTTCAATAGTTCTAGAGAAGATGTAATGCTTGATCCGTTATTGCGAGCTGCACTTGCTCATTTTTGGTTTGTGACATTACATCCATTTGAAGATGGTAATGGTCGTATTACGCGTGTTATTACAGATTTAGCATTAGCTCAAATGGATCACCAAAGTATCCGTTTATATGCTATGTCCGTGGCCATTCATGAAAATCGTAGTAGTTATTATGAGGTCCTTGAGAAATGCCAGAATGATACTTATACAATCAATGAGTGGTTGGTCTGGTTTTTAAACACCTTAGAAAAAAGTATCGATAGGTCTTTACTACGACTTGATCGAACGATCACTAAAGCGAAATTTTGGAGCACTTATTCTCATATCGAATTCAATGAAGCCCAGAATAAAGTTTTAAATCGTTTACTCAATGGCGAAGAGAATGATTTCCCTCTCGGAATTAATGCTTCACAGTATCAAAAGCTCACTGGAGTAAGTAAGGCTACAGCAACACGTCACCTAACCGAGCTTTTGGAAAACGATGTGCTGTATAAACTGGAAGGTGGTGGGCGTAATACCCGCTACGTGCTGAAAATTGATAAAGAAAAGTTTACTCAAAAAGAGGTGGTCTCACTTGTTTGAACAACTAAAAGCTTATTTATAAGCTTTATAAGCGATATTCTGTATTAGTTCAGACTTGATCGTACATTCTCATTAAAGGAGTATGAAAATCAAGCTTCCTTTTCAATCTGTTTCACAATAAAACTTTAGAATTGAAGCAACAGATCAAATCTAAATCAGATTTGAAAAATAATTACGGTGGATACTGTCCTGTGGTAATAACTCTAATAAACGCTGTACAGCATCAATTCGGTCATGTGTCTGCCCAATAATTCTTAATAACTGATCGATATCCTTTATTTGATAGATCAACTGGCTCAAACGGGCATCAAAACAATGTCTCCAAGTGCTGAGTAAAGGGCTTTCTGATTTAGAGAGAAAGCTACCTTTATATAGTGAGAATGTACTGGAAATAAGATTTGCATTTAATGATTGTTCAGCACGTAAAAAATCACATTGGACTTCACAGCTAAGCCTATAAATGCGAGCTTCAATTGAATGAGGTAATAGGCTACGAAGTTGTGAAAGCTCAGCCTTTAGGGTTTTTAGGCTGACACTACGCTCACCATAAAGGGCATAGTGTAACTCTTCTAAGCCAATTCCATGGGGATTCAAAGCTAAAATGCAAAGTATTTCAATTTGACGGTGACTCAAGTTTAAAGTTTGCCCATTAAATTGAACCCAAGGTGAACCTAGCGCTTTAATGTACAAAAAATTTTGCTGCTCAAATTTTATGGCACGCTGTATTAAATCTGCACAGCGTTCAACTGCGAGCAACCCTAAAGGCGTATGTTTTTTATATTTTGTAGAAAGGTTAATAATGCCGTGAAATTGTCCCGATGTTGGGTCCCAAATCGGTGCGGCATAACAAACCCAATCTCTAACACTGTCCATTTGGTTTTCATGAGAATAGACGCAACTTGATATTTGGCTGTTTAACGCCATACCAATCGCATTGGTTCCAACTGCCTGTGTAGACCAATGTCCGCCCTCAATAAAATGAACTTGTTCAGCAGAAGAAAGCATCGCTGAACTACTCCATGTCCACAAGAGAGTCCCGTGATGATCTGTAAGACCAATCGCCATATCTGAATCATTTGCTATTTTGAGTAAATCTGCATAATTATGCTGAATAGAACGGCGGAATAAAGACGTTTTATCTTCTTGAGGCAATGCTAAAACAGGGGCAGCATGCACAGTAGTTTGATTAATTAAATGCGTCGTTTGCAGCTTTTTTGCAGGTGGTGTATTGAACAGGTTCATATCATATTCCTTTATGATGAGACTGTAATATTTTCAAACTTTAGAAATGAGCTTCAAAATTTATAGTCATTTACGTCATTTCTTCTTGCTTCGATTTTAAATGCTTTTTTCTTTGCTTGGTTAAGTTAGATCTTTTGGCTTTACCAGTCCTTGAGCTACTTTAAAAGTGTTCTTATGAGCTGAAAATGACTATTTCCATCTGAAATGTTAATAAACGTAACTGTCATATTTATCAATGAAGCATGTAAATAATGAAAAGTCATTCACGTATATATGGGGCAGGTACAACCTCACCATAATACTGGCGGTCAGCAAAATAACTTGATCGTACCAACGGTGCACTCCAAATATTTTTAAACGCCAAGCGTTCTCCATGAGTTTGATAATGCTTAAACTCTTGTAATGTAACAAAGCGATGAATTGGCGCGTGAGACTTGGATGGCTGTAAGTATTGGCCGATTGTGACATAATCAATTTGATAATCTTTCAAATCATTTAATAACGCAATAACCTCAGCCTCAACTTCTCCTAAACCGACCATCAAACCGCATTTGGTTGGAATGTCGGGACAGTAGTGTTTAAATTTTTTGAGTAAATCCAATGAGTGCTTATAGTTAGCGCCTGGTCGCATGGCTTTATACAGACGTGGAACGGTTTCAATATTATGATTAAAAACATCGGGTGGGTTTTGGCTCAGAATCTTCAGGGCAATATCTGCACGACCACGAAAATCAGGAACCAAAATTTCTATCAGAGTCTCTGGACTGGTTTGACGAATTTCTCGAATGCAATCTGCAAAATGCTGTGCACCACCATCTTTTAAGTCGTCTCGATCAACAGAAGTAATCACGACATACTTTAAGTTTAGATTCTTGACTGTTTCAGCCAGATGCTTTGGCTCATTAGGATCTAGGATATTAGGACGACCATGTGCGACATCACAGAATGGACAGCGGCGAGTACAAATATCTCCCATGATCATAAACGTTGCAGTCCCTCCGCTAAAGCATTGCGGCAAATTGGGGCAGGCCGCTTCTTCACAAACCGTATGTAGTTTCTGTTGTCGTAATAAATCCTTAATGATTTGAACTTCCTCGGGTTGACTAATTTTAGTCCGAATCCATTCTGGCTTTTTCGGTGTCGTTTCCGTTGGAACAACTTTAATCGGAATACGCGCCATTTTCTCAGCGCCACGTAGCTTCTTTCCAGTTAATACTGTGTTATTTAAATCCATTTCAAACACTCCGTCGTTTAAAATAATTAACATATACCCTGATATTAAATAAACTGCTTTAAATGCATTAATAATATTAAAACAGGGCAAAAAACTTATCATATAAAACAAAGGTTGGTTAAAGGTTTGTTTTTGTATGTGATTGAGCTGTTGTAAAATTTTACAAAAATTTTTAATTTCATAACCTTCTGTTTTTAATATTTATCTCATCTTTTTATGCATTATATTTTTTTAGTCTAATATGAAATTAAGTAAAAATATTCTTATATAAATATACGATTTAAAAATCCAATTATTCAATTTTGGATTTTCTTTTAAGCGTAGTGAATAAGGAACAAATATATGCAATTAACGGAAGAGCAATTGCTAGCAGCATACAAAAGAATGCGCGACATTCGTGAATTTGAGGATCGACTTCACGATGAAAACAATACAGGTGATATCCCTGGTTTCATCCATCTCTATAGCGGTGAGGAAGCTGTTGCAGTAGGGATTTGCGAAAATTTAACAGATAAGGACTTCATTACATCAACACACCGTGGACATGGACATTGTATTGCTAAGGGCTGTGACATTCACGCCATGATGCTAGAAATTTTTGGTAAAGATGATGGTTTGTGTCGTGGTAAAGGCGGCTCAATGCACATTGCGGATTTAGATAAAGGCATGCTCGGTGCAAACGGTATTGTAGGTGGTGGTCCACCTTTGGCTATTGGGGCAGCTTTAAGTGCTAAAACACTCAAGAATGGTGGTATTGGTCTGTCATTTACTGGTGATGGCGGGTCAAATCAGGGCTTAACTTTTGAAGCAATGAATATGGCTGTGGTGTTAAAGCTTCCTGTCATTTTTGTTTTTGAAAATAACGGTTTTGGTGAAGGTACTGCACATGATTATGCCGTAGGCAGTAAAGACATTGCAGGCCGAGCAGCAGGTTTTGGCTTACCCGCTGAAAAAGTAGATGGAACAGACTTTTTTGCTGTGTATGAAGTTGCACAAAAAGCCATTGAACGTGCCCGCCGTGGTGAAGGCCCGAGTGTGATTGAAACAGTAACCAACCGTTTTTATGGACATTTTGAAGGTGATCCGGGACTTATTCGTTCCAAAGAAGAACTGGATTATGTCAAAGAACATAAAGATCCATTGAAAATATTCCGCGAAAAAGTCAAAGACAAAATTGACGAAGCCAAGCTCAATGCGATTGACGTTCAGTCTAAAGCCAATGTAGACGATGCCGTTGCAAAAGCACGCGCAGCTAAGTACCCAGAAGTCTCTCAGTTACTTACTGATGTTTACGTCTCTTACTAAAGGAATAGTAGAAAAATGCCAAATAAAAGTTATCGAAACGCGATTAAAGAAGCAATTGAATTAGAAATGCGCCGAGACTCAAGTGTCATTGTGGTCGGTGAAGATGTTCGTGGTGGGCATGGTGGCAAAAATACCGATGACAATAAACTGGAAGGTTTTGGCGGTGTACTTGGTGTAACCAAAGGCTTATGGACTGAATTTGGTTCTGAACGAGTCATTGATACGCCAATTACAGAATCAGCGATTATTGGTATGGCGGCAGGTGCTGCTGCAACGGGTTTAAGACCTGTGGCAGATTTAATGTTTATGGATTTTTACGGCGTGTGTTATGACATGCTGTATAACCAAGCAGCTAAATTTCGCTACATGTTTGGCGGCAAAGCCAAAGCGCCACTCGTTGTACGAGGCATGATCGGTGCAGGTTTTTCCGCAGCAGCGCAGCATTCTCAGTCGCCATATAACGTGTTTGCCTCAGTGCCAGGCTTAAAAGTGGTGGTGCCTTCAAGTGCCTATGATGTGAAAGGGTTGTTGATTCAAGCCATTCGAGATGACGACCCAGTGGTCTTTTGTGAACACAAATTATTGTATGACATTAAGGGCGAAGTGCCAGATGAGTCCTACACTATTCCTTTTGGTGTCGCAAATTACACCCGTGAAGGCACAGATATCACCATTATTGCCTTAAGCTTGATGGTGCATCGTGCCAATGAAGTCGCTGATAAGCTCGCAAAAGAAGGCATTTCGGTTGAAGTGGTTGACCCTAGAACCATTTCACCATTAGATGAAGATGGCATTTTAGAGTCAGTGGCTTCAACAGGTCGTGTGGTGATTGTAGATGAATCAGCAGCACGTTGTGGTTTCGGACATGATGTGGCTGCGCTTATTGCCCAGAAAGGCTTTCATTATCTTAAAGCACCAATCGAGTTAGTCACTCCACCACACTCACCCGTACCATTTTCGCCAGTATTAGAAAAAGAATGGCTACCCAGTGTAGAACGCATCGAACAGGCTGTACGTAAGACGTTGGAGGCTTAGGATGAGCGAAATTAAAACCTTAGAAATCCCAAAATGGGGTTTGTCCATGGAAGAGGGCACGATTGCCCAATGGCTGATTCAGGAAGGTACGCAATTTAGTAAAGGACAGGAAATTTGTGAAATTGAAACCACAAAAATCGTCAATGTTCTAGAAGCGCCTTTCGATGGCTTGCTACGAAAAATTATTGCTAAAGATGGTGATACCCTTGTCGTAGGTGGAATCATTGCAATTTGTGCAGACGCTCAAGTTTCCGATGCAGAAGTTGAAGCATTTGCACAGTCTTTAGGGGGAACACCTGCTGTAACTGAAAATAAAGCGGTAGCAGCGGTTCCTGAAAAAGTCGATGTGGCTCAAGTTGAAACCAAAGTACAAGCTGCTCCTAAACAGAACAGTGTTGGTAATGGATCAAAAGCGGTGACTCAGGGCGGATATTCTATTCCTGCTGCGTTACAAGGCTACCAACAAAGCGATGATATTTTTGCAACGCCACATGCCTTGAAATTGGCTGAAAAGCATAATGTAAACTTGGCTCAGATTACGGGTTCTGGACGTGAAGGCCGTATCAGTGTTCAAGATATTCAGGCCGCAGTTCAAGCTGCTGGTGGTTCTTGGCCAGATGTACGTCATCAAGCCAGCACGAAAGCCGCGAAATCTAAAGCAGATGACAGTTATGTTCTAGCGACACCTGTTGCCCGCCGTTTGGCAAAACAATGGGGCATTAATTTGCATGATTGTCGCGCATCAGGTTCACGTGGACGAGTCTGTAAGGAAGATGTTGAAGCTGTATATCAACGGGAAAATCCTGTACAAGCTCAACATACTGAGTATGCGCATCCAACAGAGTCTGCAAAATTCACCACCGTAGCTATGAATGGTATGCGTAAAGCAATCGCTGCACGGCTACAAGCGGCAAAACGCAATGCACCACATTTTCGCTTAACGATAGACTTAAATGTTGAGTCGGTTCAGGTTTTGCGTCAGCAAATTAACAGTACTGTACCGCAAGTCAAACTGTCCATTAACGATATGCTGATTAAAGCTGCTGCTGCTGCACTGATTAAAGTTCCACAAGTTAATGTTCAGTTTGATGAAGAGAATCAGCAGATTTTACAGTTTGAACAGGCTGATATTTCGGTTGCTGTAGCCATCGAAAATGGACTGATCACGCCAATTATTAAAGCAGCGAACCGTAAATCTTTGGCGCAAATTTCCAATGATATGCGTGATCTGGCGACACGTGCCAAAACTGGAAAATTGGCACCTGATGAGTTTCAAGGGGGCAGTTTCAGTATTTCCAATTTAGGCATGCTTGGTATTCAACAGTTTGATGCCATTATTAACCCGCCTCAAGGTGCAATTCTAGCCTTAGGTGCAGCAGAGAAACGTGCTGTCGTTGAAAATGATGAGATTGTTGTTCGTGAAATGGTGACCGCAACATTGTCTTGTGATCATCGTGTCATTGATGGTGCGTTGGGTGCTCAATTCTTATCGGCATTTAAGCAGTTTGTCGAAAATCCTGCATTAATTTTGGTGTAGGAGGAATAGTCATGTCAGATACACAATTTGATCTTGTGGTTATTGGTGCTGGTCCTGGAGGATATGTCGCTGCGATTCGCGCAGCGCAACTGGGATTAAAAACGGCAATCGTTGAAAAACAACACTTAGGCGGAGTATGTCTTAATTGGGGATGCATTCCAACCAAGGCATTATTGAGCGGGGCTGTGCTTGCGCAGCAGTTCAAACATGCAGGGCAGTTTGGCTTTACGCTTAACGCGATTGATTTTGATATTCAAAAACTGGTCCATCATAGCAGACAGGTTTCTGAGCAACTCGTGCAAGGTATCGGTCAATTATTGAAAAAAATCAAATCACTGTTTTTAACGCGGCAGCCCAGTTTATTGCCAAAGAGCAATTAGAGCTGACAGATGCGAATGGTCAAAAACAGCAGATTTCTGCACCGCATATTATTGTCGCAACAGGTGCACGTGCGGCCAATTTGCCTCATATTCCTGTAGATGGCCATCAGGTCTGGAGTTATAAAGAGGCTTTAGTTCCAGAACAATTACCAAAATCTTTACTGGTCATTGGTTCGGGTGCTATAGGCAGTGAGTTTGCAAGCCTATACCAAGACTTAGGCTGCCAAGTCACCTTGGTTGATATTGCCAAGCAGATTCTCCCTAGCGAAGACATTGAAGTTGCCAAGTATGTGCAAAAGCAATTTGAACAGCAGGGTATACGGGTTTTAACCGAAGCGACCGTAAAAAAAATAGAAACTGATCAGGCTCAAGTACATTGTCATATTGAAACTGCCACAGGTGTGCAAATCATTAGCGTTGAAAAGGTACTTTCAGCAATTGGCGTGAAACCGAATGCTGAAAATCTTGGCCTAGAAGCTTTGGGCATTGAACTTGAGAATGGTTTTATCAAAGTCGATTCATGGTGTAAAACCAATGTTGTGGGCGTTTATGCAATTGGCGATGTTGCAGGCGCGCCGTGTTTGGCACACAAAGCCAGTCACGAAGCCATTCTTTGTGTGGAGAAAATTGCAGGCCTAAGTCATGTACATGCTTTAGATCGTACACAAATTCCGGGCTGTATCTTTACCCATCCGCAAGTGGCCAGTATTGGTTTGACAGAACAGAAAGCGAAAGCTGCGGGCTTGAATATCAATGTGGGTAAGTTTCCTTTACAAGCGAATGGTAAAGCATTGGCTTTGGGCGATAGCGCAGGATTTGTTAAAACCATTTTTAGTCAGGAAACAGGTGAATTGTTGGGTGCTCACATGGTTGGACATGAAGTCACCGAACACATTCAAGGGTTTGCCATCGCGAAATACCTAGAAGCTACAGATGAAAGCTTAGCGCAGGTCATTTTCCCTCATCCTACTTTGTCTGAGGCGATGCATGAGTCGGTCTTGTCGGCGATGCAACGTGCAATCCATATTTAAGGAGTCGCAACATGCCTAGAGGTTTAAACAATAAAGTTGCATTAATTACGGGTGCGGCACAAGGTATTGGACGCGGTATTGCCTTACGTTTAGCACAAGAAGGTATTCATATTGGATTGGTCGATCTTCACCAAGAAAAGTTAAATATTGTTCAACAAGAGGTTGAAGCCTTTGGCGTAAAAGCCACCACATTTATTGCGGATATTTCAGATCCAATACAAATCATTGACGCTATTAATCATGCAGAATCGACACTTAATGGTTTTGATATCATGATTAATAACGCAGGTATTGCACAAGTCAAAGCTTTGGCAGAAGTAACGCCGAGTGAATTTAACCAAATTATGAACATCAATGTCGGTGGTGTACTTTGGGGGATTCAAGCCGCAGCAAATAAATTTAAACAACGCCAACAGGCTGGAAAAATTATTAATGCATGCTCAATAGCAGGTCATGAAGGCTTTGCTTTACTCGGTGTTTATTCGGCAACTAAATTTGCAGTTCGTGCATTGACGCAAGCTGCGGCTAAAGAATATGCCAGTGTTGAAATTACTGTAAATAGTTATTGTCCGGGTGTTGTTGGTACAGACATGTGGGTCGAAATAGATCAGCGGTTCTCTGAAATTACAGGTGCACCAATTGGTCAAACGTATAAAAAATATGTAGATGGTATTGCTTTAGGACGTGCTGAAACCCCAGATGACGTGGCTGCATTAGTGAACCGTACCGGGTTTGTCGGAGACCAACTTTCTTGAGAGAATGTTCCAATGACAAAACCAAAATATACCCCTGAAATCAGAGAAAGAGCGGTTCAATTATTGATTGAATCTGAAAAAGATTATC
>NZ_VPBI01000026.1:0-30377 GCF_013418795.1 Acinetobacter sp. YH12120
GATTCATGCACGTGTAGCAGTCCTCAACAGATTTACGGAATTAGGTCGACCAGTTACCCAAGTTACGCCTTAAATTTGGCTCAATTAGGGGCGCTTTGCATTTCAAATCTTTGTGCAACAAAGCCCAACAACAATCATCAAAAAGTCATCGATGCAGTGGTGGCACACTTAAATGCCAATAACCAACTGCTCAAAGCCTCGCTTTTTGCAGAAACAGATCAAAAGAAGATTCCACAGGCCTTTGGCGACCAACAAAAAGCACAATATCAAGCAGGTTTGGAACTCAATGCAGGCAATCAAAACTGGGATGCTAAAATTAGGGTCAATGCAGAAAAAGACCCACAAATTGATAACGATCAAGATGTCAATGTTGAAGGTTCCTATATTGCAGCCAAGCTTTGGAATCAATGGCTCATTGCAGGGCAAATTCCAACCTATTGGGGCCCTGCACATGACGGTAGTTTAATTCGCGGCGATGCTAGCCGCCCAGTTTACGGCGTAACTATGCAACGTGCCGAACAACAAGCTTTCAGCAACAAATGGTTGTCATGGATTGGTCCATGGCAATATCAGGCCTTTACAGGTCAGTTGCATGATTATGATGCTGTACCCGATGCCAAATTGATTGGTTTACGTGTCACTGCACAACCGCTGCCTTATTTGGAATTGGGTGCTTCACGTGCCTTTCAATGGGGGGGTGAAAATCGTCCAGAAAGTTTTGACTCATTCTGGGATGCGGTGATTGGTAAAGATAATGTGTATGGAGATACTCCTAACCCATCTAACCAGGTGGCAGGCTTTGATGCACGCTTAAACCTACAGCCATTGCTACAAGTGCCAATGGGTGTTTATGCACAATATGCTGGTGAAGATGAAGCAGGCGGCTTACCTTCAAAAAAAATGTATTTGGCTGGGGTAGACTATTCATCAAGCTATCAGAATATGCCGTTCCACCTCTATACCGAATGGGCTGACACCCGTACCAACGGTAAAGCACAAGGTATCACTTATAATCACAGCGACTATACTCACGGTTTCTACCAACATGGCTATCCTTTAGCGCATGCTATTGGCGGTGATGGACAAATGATTTCAGTCGGTGGTGATATTCGTTTTGATCGTATGAACCGCGTGAATGCACGTATGTTGTTTGCCAAATTGAATGAATCAAACCGCGCAACTAACCAAGCTTTCCCAGAAAAAGATCAGTTAAAAGCTTTGGATTTGACTTGGACACACTATATACGCCCAGATATTCCACTTAAACTGAATGGCTGGATTAGCGATTCAGATATCCATGGCAATGATGGTGGTGCATCAATTGGCATTGAATTTCCTTTAGAAAAAGGGCTGTTTTCTTATTAAATCTACCCGCTAGCCCGAAATACTTCGTGGATGAGATCGACACCGATTTCATCCATTTTCTGAGATTAAAAATTCAGCGCAACTTAATTATTTAACGCAAAATTTCAGGCAATGCCTTAAAACTACCGCTTTTGCTTAATTCAATTTTCATTTTTTGCAGCATTTGATACGGTTGCTGCTGCACAAACATATTCACAAAACTTAAAGGAATCGAGCCTTCAGGGTTTGCATAGCCATAGGTACTGACTTTGACTTTTTGATTGCCCAGTTTTTGAAATGTCCAGTCGCCTTCGTAATCTTGAATACGCACATAATCTGGGTTCAAGGGATAGCCCCCCTCAATGGCTTTATTTTGAATACTGATAATACCTTGTGCATCTTTACTCATTTTGCCTTTGACCACTAAATCACGATCTTTTAGTGGAAAAGGAAAATCCAGCACCATATACAGCAAGAACTCACCTTTTTGGTCATCGCGTGATAAGACTTTGACACTGCCCACATAAGGCACCCATTTCACGGCATGATCAACATCTAAAATTAAGGCAGCAGCTTTTTCTAAAGGTACATTGAAGGTGGTTTCAGCCTTATACACAAACACAGGGCTAGACTGCTGTTGAAAGGTCCAGACTTTAATATTGTTTTTATGTATGCTCAGTTTGGCATGTTCAATATTTTGTGCAGAGGCCGCACAAATACAGGTGCTTAACCCAAGCATCAACAGAGATTTTTTCATTTTATTTTGCATCTTATTTTAGTTTTATGTGGGGTCTGATGCGTCATCATCCGTGACACCAGACCCTAGTTTAAGCGGCAGATTGAAAATTGTTCAAGTCATTTTATCTATTTCGGATTCCTGCGCAGTTTTTAAACCTGAATATCGTTAAATCCAAGAACATCTTTCATATCGTATTTACGCGCTTCGCGTCCAACCACCCACGCTGCAGCACGCACGGCACCTGCAGCAAAGTTCATGCGGTTGGTGGCTTTGTGGGTAATTTCCACACGCTCGCCATCGGCAATAAACATCGCAGTATGTTCACCCACAATGTCGCCACCACGAATGGTTTGGAAACCAATGCTTTTGCGTTCACGTGGCCCTGTGTGTCCTTCGCGGCAGTAAACAGCATCGTGTTTTAAATCACGACCTAAGGTTGCTGCAATGGCCTCGCCCATCATCAATGCCGTGCCTGATGGTGCATCAACTTTGTGACGATGGTGTGCTTCAATCACTTCAATATCTACGCTATCACCAAAGACTTTGGCTGCCAATTCCAACAGTTTAATAGATACGTTTACCCCTACTGAATAGTTGGCGGCATATACCACAGGCGTCTGTTGAGCCGATTCTTCTAAGAGTGCTTTTTGTTCATCATTCATGCCTGTGGTGCCAATCACAATCGCTACGCCTGCTTCACGACAAAGCTTTAAGTGCTGTGCAGTGGCGGCTGGTGCGGTAAAGTCGATTACGACATCACAGTCAGCTAATACTTGTTCTAGGCTGCCCACGACTTTCACACCGAGTGTACCCACACCTGCCAGCTCTCCCGCATCTGCCCCCAAGAGACTGCTTTCTGGGCGTTCGACTGCGGCTGCCAATTGGTAGCCTGCTTCTTGAACGGCTTGAATTAAGATGCGGCCCATACGGCCGCCTGCACCTAATACACCAATGCGTGGAGTTGCTGACATAGCATATTCCTAAAATAGATTCTAAATTGTGCTTACTATAGCAAAACTCGCTGCCTAGACTAAGTTTGTCTGCTAAGTTTTTGGGTTTATTTTTATCCGAAAGCAAGCCGAGCTGTACTGCTGATGGTCACTTTACACACCTCAGGCAAACTTTTATCGAAGCGATGCTAAAAATTTATCTCAAAATGCTGATTTTTTATTTTTATTTCACAAATTTGCAAACTTGTATGCGCAGACTAGCCTGCACGAATGAAAACAACTGCAAAAATTAAAGGGGATTTACATGCATTCGAAGAACATGGTATTGGCATTATTGTTGGGCATGAGCACAGCATCCGTATTTGCAGAGCCTGCACTTCAAGAAGGTGATACGCTTGAAAGCCTGTCTAAAGTCCGTATTAGCGTGACACTACAAGAACCGCTTGCGGTGGAAGTTGATACACCTGAACTTGAAGAAACAGCAGCAGAACATGGGGTTGTTGCAAGCGCTCAACCACAAACTGTCGTTAAAACAGCAACAACTGAAATGGTTGATGCTTTAGAGATAGATATACCTGAAGTCGAATAAGCGTGATGTCTTGTCCTGAAATAGATTGACAGTATTCCACTTCAAACCGAGTTAAGCAATTAGCTCGGTTTTAGTTTGCTCATACATCTGATTCGGGGTGTTCATATTTAAACTTAAATGTGGTCTATAGCAATTATAAATCATGATAGATTCCGCAATTAAGTGATCTAACTCCTTCATGGTTTGACATCGCGTGGTTAAAAACTCCTGCTTTAATATTCCATTAATCCGCTCTGCTAATGCATTCTGGTAACAGTCTCCTCCATCTGTCATAGAAGGACATACCCCATAATGGCGTAATGCCGATTGATATAGTTCAGAGCAATACTGAGAGCCTCTGTCTGAATGGTGAATCATCCTGGCTGCCCGATCTGTCACATGCTGCATCGCCATATGTAGTGCCTGCACAACATTCTCTGCACGCATATCATTCGATAACTTATAACCTTTAATCTGGCGGGTATAAGCATCTGTCACTAAGGATAAATAATGTACGCCTTCAGCACTCTCAACATAGGTAATATCACTGACAAAGACTTCATTGGCTTGCACCGCTGAATAATCCTTTAATAAATTTGGATGCTTCTTCATCCAATGCTTGCTATCCGTAGTTTTTGTATAACGACGCTTGGGGCGAATCAATAAATTATTTTCTTTCAATATTTTAAATAACTGATCCCGTCCACACTTTAAACCACGCTGCAACAATTTGCCTTTAATAAGCCAATACAGCTTACGTGTTCCGATACTTGGCATGAGACAGCGATACTCCATAACCAACTCGAGTATTTGTTCTGTTACTTGTGCAGTCATTTGAGCACGTTTTTCTGCTTGATAATAAGCTTGTCGAGTGATTCCTAACCACTGACAATAACGTGAAACGCTTAGTCTTCTTTGGCTTTGCCAATCTTTGAAACGTGCTCGGTATACTTTTTTCCAAGATCAGTCCCACACTCTTTATCAATGTGATAAATCACATCCTGTATAAATTCAGTTTTGAGCTTTTCTGCGGCTAACTGTTTTTCTAATTGGCGGATTCGTTGTTGGGGTGTCAATTGGCGTTTAGAAGAAGTCGGCATATTCGAAGTCCAATCCTGTTGTCCGTGCTTGCGTAACCATACCAGCACAGTTGATCTTCCTTGAATACCATATTTTGCCTGAGCTTGTTTATAAGTAATTTGCCCTTTTTCTACTTCATGTACCACCATCATTTTAAAGGCGAAGCTATAATCACGTTGTGTGCGCTTAACTCGTTGTTCTCGTGCATGTTCCATAAAATAAGTCTCTTAAGGTGTAAACTTATTTCAGGACGGGACATGAAGCAGATACAACAAAGGCGATCTTAAGATCGCCTTTATTATTTGAGTTTAGATCAGGTTGTGCTTCGACATACCTAATCTAAGTTTCCTTAATCAAACAAACGATCAAAGAAAGACTTTTTCTTTGGTGATGACTGACTGCCCTCACCTTCCATCGTCGTCTGCAACTCTTTTAACAATTCACGCTGACGTGCAGTTAAATTCACAGGTGTTTCCACCACAATACGGCAGAGTAAATCGCCCTGCATACTGCTACGCACAGGTTTTACCCCTTTACCACGCAAACGGAACAATTTACCCGTTTGTGTTCCCTCAGGTACTTTCAGGCTCACGCGACCATCTAGAGTAGGAATTTCAATTTCCTTACCTAAAGCAGCATCGGCAATGCTAACAGGCACATCCATATACAGATCAGCACCATCACGCTGGAAGATTTCGTGCTCACGCACCACCACTTCTACATATAGGTCGCCCGATTGACCATCACGAATGGCTTCACCTTTACCTGTTAAGCGTACGCGGTCGCCATTGTCCACGCCAGCAGGAATGGTCACCTCAAGGGTTTGCTGACGATCTGACACACCCGAACCATGACATTTTTTACATGGGTTCTTGATAATTTTGCCCTGACCACGACAAGTGCTACAGGTTTGCTGTACCGAGAAGAAACCTTGCTGCATGCGTACTTGACCCGCACCATGACAGGTTGGACAGGTTTCAACATCATTTGGATTTTCTGAGCCTTTACCATCACAAGCGTCACAAGGCGCAGGTGCTGTAAAGGTGATGGTTTTCTTAACGCCTTTGACTGCTTCTTCAAGCGTCAATTCCATCACATAGCGTAAGTCTGAACCACGGCGTTGACGTTGCTGGCCACGCCCCCCCCCACCAAAGGCTCCACCGAAAATATCCCCAAACTGGCTGAAAATATCTTCCGCACTGAAACCACCGAAGCCGCCAGCACCACCGCCCATACCACCTTCAAAGGCTTGATGGCCCATACGGTCGTACATGCTGCGTTTTTCGCTGTCTGACAGAACTTCATACGCTTCTGAAGCTTCTTTAAACTTCTCTTCAGCTTCAGGATTGTCCGGGTTACGGTCTGGATGATATTTCATCGCCAACTTACGGTAGGCTTTTTTAATTTCATCATCACTAGCGGTTTTAGAGACGCCCAAAACCTCATAATAATCACGTTTAGCCATGTCTGGCGATGCTCCTCACGGAATTCTATTTAAAACTTAACTGAAGTCTGAAATTGGGGTCAAACTGAGTTTTACAAGGGAAAGCTGTTAAAAATTTTAGCTGAAGTGCTTTAGATGAAGTTCAAGCCATTAGAACACAGCTTTATTTTTCAAAAATTTGGATAGCCCTTTAATCCAAGCATTGATTAAAAATAAGAAGGCAATCACGGCAAAGACCACACCTGCTACGGTGCAGGCTTTGACCCATAAAAAGGCATCCCAAGGAAAGAAGGCCAATGGAATAAACCACAATGCAGCAAACAATGCCAATACACTGTAAATCACCACATTACGCATGATCCATAAAGCCTGTGCCTGTAACCAGACTTCAGTGCTATCGACCACAATCACTTTTCGTGCATACCAATACGCCAATGCACCACTCACCACAGTAAATAAAGCAAAAAACATAAACACGTAAGAGATCGCAACCGAACGGCGAAACTTTACCAAGTTATCTTGCTTCATAATGTGATTTAACCCCATCTGTGCCATGCTTTATTTTTTAATCTGGCGCATGCTGTAACGTATGCAAAGGCTGAAAAATATAAGGTGCTACTATATTGAAATTTTCCAAGTTTCGCACCCGTTATTATGTCACTTTTACAGATTATGTGGATTTTTTTTCACTTTAAACCACTGTGCATATAATGCAGGTAAAAAGAACAAAGTTAATAAGGTCGCGACAATTAATCCGCCCATAATCGCCACAGCCATCGGGCCAAAGAAAATACTGCGAGAAAGTGGAATCATGGCCAAAACAGCCGCTAATGCTGTAAGGACAATTGGACGACAACGGCGTACCGTGGCGTTAATAATCGCATCCCACTGCGACTCTCCTGCCCGAATATCCTGCTCAATCTGATCAATTAAAATCAAAGAATTGCGCATGATCATGCCCGATAAGGCAATCGTGCCGAGCATCGCCACAAAACCAAAGGGTTTGTTAAACAGCAACAGAAACAATACCACGCCAATAATGCCGAGCGGTGCAGTCAAAAATACGATGAATGCACGAGACATGCTACGCAGCTGAATCATTAACAAGGTCATCACCACTGCAAGGAAAAATGGCATGCCTGCATTGACTGACTTTTGCCCACGTGCCGACTCTTCAACTGTACCGCCCACTTCAATTAAATAGCCATTTGGCAATTTTTCACGCAAGGCTGCCATCGGTTCAGACAGTTCTGCCACCACCGTTGCAGGTTGCAAATTGCTTCGAATATCGCCACGTACGGTAATGGTCGGCAAGCGGTTACGATGCCAAATTAAGCCTTCTTCAAAACGGTATTCAATTTGTGCAATTTGCGCCAACGGCACCGATGTTCCACGTGAAGTCGGTATGGCCAAACTGCTTAAAGATGCGACATCTAGGCGCTCGGTTTGATCACCACGTAAACGGATTTCAATCAGTTCACGTTTTTCACGATACTGATTGATTGCTGCGCCACTGATAGAGCTATTTAGGAAGTTAGCCAAATCCAGACTCGACACTCCCATTTGACGGGCACGGTCTTGATCAATCTGCAATTGAATGACTTTGCTCGGCTCACCCCAATCTAAATGCACATTGGTGCTGTTTGGGTTGGCACTGATGGTGGCTGCGACTTGCTGCGCCCATTGTCGTACTTGTGCCAAGTCTTCTCCTGACACGCGGAATTGCAATGGATAACCCACTGGTGGGCCATTTTCCAATAATGACACGCGAGTACGCACCTCTGGCAATAACAAGCGAATTTGTTCAGATAAATTACGGCGAATTTCATTGCGGTCTTCTAAAGACGATGCCAATACCACAAATTGGGCAAAACTGGCCTGCGGTAATTGCTGATCTAAAGGCAAATAGAAACGCGGCGAACCTGTGCCGACATAGGCCACATAATTGTCGATGCCTTGTTGTTGCGCCAAGAACTTTTCAACTTTTTTAACGGCTGCTTCTGTGGCTGTTAAAGACGCACCTTCTTCAAGTTTTAAATCGACTAAAATTTCTGCCCGATTGGAAGGTGGGAAAAATTGCTGTGGTACCAATTTAAACATGGCAATGGATAGGACAAAAATGGCCACGGTCGCTGCAATGACGGTTTTTCGATAGCGCACACAAGTATTAACCCATCCACGAAACACTTGATAAAAGCGGGTTTGATATGGGTCGTGTAATTCACCTGCGTGCTGTAGCACAGGCTGCGGTTCAGCTTGTTTGCGTACACGCGCCCAAAGACGTTGATACCACGGCGCTCGCTGTGCATGACGCTGAAAATCTGGCAATAATTTATCGCCCAGATACGGCACGAATAGCACGGCAGCAAACCAGGACACCACCAAAGCAATGGTCACCACTTGGAAAATTGAACGGGTATATTCCCCTGTACTTGAGGCTGCTGTGGCAATGGGTAAAAAACCTGCTGCGGTAATCAATGTCCCTGTCAGCATAGGGAAAGCAGTTGTTCGCCACGCATGGCCTGCAGCTTGCAAACGGCTATAGCCTTGCTCCATCTTAATTGCCATCATTTCAATGGCGATAATGGCGTCATCCACCAATAATCCGAGCGCTAGAATAAGCGCACCGAGTGAAATTTTGTGCAGCCCGACATCAAACAAATGCATACCTGCAAAAGTCATCGCCAAGACCAGTGGAATGGAAAATGCCACCACCAAGCCCGTGCGAAAACCCAGTGAAAAGAAGCTGACCAAGAGCACGATAATCACCGCCTCAGCCAACACTTTCATAAATTCATTGACGCTGTGTTTTACCGCAACAGGCTGATCAGAAACTTTTTGCAGTTGCATGCCCAAAGGCAAGGTCTTTTGCAAACGGGCAAATTCAGTTTCCAGATTTTCACCCAAAGCTAAAATATCACCGCCTTTACGCATCGACACCGCAATGCCAATGCCGTTTTCACCCATAAAGCGCATACGCGGTTGAGCAGGTTCGCTAAACCCACGATAAACTTCGGCAACATCGCCCAGTTGAATGGTGGTGCCATTCACTAACAGCGGCATTTGTTTTAGCTCATCAACACTGTGCAACGCACCGCTGACACGTACCTGAATACGGTCTGAATGGGTTTCAAAAAAACCTGCGCTTGCCATGCTGTTTTGTTGTTGTAAGGCTTGCTGAATCGCGGTAACAGGAATACCGAGTTGCGCGGCTTTGGTGTTAGATAACTCAATCCATATTTTTTGATCTTGTAAACCCACCAAATTAACTTTGGCTACATCTTTGACCCGCTGTAATTGTAGCTGCAAACGGTCGGCATATTCTTTGAGCGTGGCATAGTCATAGTCTGCGCCTGTCAGCACATAAATATTGCCAAAAGTGTCGCCAAATTCATCATTAAAAAATGGGCCTTGTACCCCTTGCGGCAATTCATGACGAATATCATTGACCTTTTTACGCACCTTGTACCAAACATCTGGAATTTGGCTAGAACGCATGGAATCTTTGGCAATAAAAGTCACCATGGACTCGCCCGGACGCGAATAAGCCATGATGCGTTCATAGTCGCCCGTGCTCATCAATTCTTTTTCGATGCGGTCGGTGACTTGTAACGAGACCTCTTTGGCGCTCGCTCCCGGCCAATAGGTTTGAATCACCATCACTTTAAAAGTAAACGGTGGATCTTCACTTTGTGCCAGTTTAGAGTATGAAAAAATCCCGACAATGCCCAACAGCAGCATCAAGTAGATCACTAGACCTTTATTTTTCAGCGCCCATTCGGATAAGTTAAAATTCATATTTTAACGCTCCGTCTGTGTGGCCGCAGAAGCTGCCTGAGCTGTTGGATTGACTGCCTGTACAGCTTGATTGTCACGGTTAATCGGGCGAATTTTTTGTCGATCACGCAGTAAATGCACCCCACCCATCACCACATAATCTTGCGGCTGTAAGCCACTCAGTACAGGCACGCTGTCACGTCCATAAGCGCCCAATGTAACAGGAATTTGGCGCACGGTTGAGTCTGGCTGTAAGACCAAAACAAAAGCTTGTTGCCCTGTTGCCGACACGCTAGATAAAGGCACATATAAACCCTGATTGGCTTGGCGAGTCAGAAATACCCGCGCGCTTTGCCCCAATTGAATCTGTGCATTGCCTTCACGTAAAGCCACTTTGACTTTAAAAGTACGCGACTGATCTGCCGCAGGGGAAATTTCTCGAACCGTACCTGCAAAACGGGTATCGGGTTGTGACCATAAACTTACCGTTGCCTCTTGCCCGACTCGAATTTCACCCACCGCTTGTTCAGGCACGCCAATCACGACTTCACGCTCCCCATCAATCGCCAATTGATAAGCGACCTGCCCTGCCGCTAAAACCTGCCCAACTTCAATATTGCGTTCAGTAATCACACCATTTTTTGTGGCACGTAACTGGTTATAGTCGGTTTGATTACTGCTGACTGCATAATTGGACTGTGCCTGTTTCAACTGTGCCATAGCATGTTGATATTGGTTTTTGACTGCATCATATTGCGAGCGACTGACGGCATTCATGGGTAATAATTGCTGAAAACGCTGTAACTCATCGCTAGCAATTTTTGCAGTAGATTGCGCACTTTCCAGTTGCGCACGCGCGGCATTGAGCTGCAATGCGGCATCTTGCACATCCAGTTTTGCTAAGACTTGCCCAACTTTGACCTGATCTCCCACATCGGCAAAACGCTGTGTAACTTGCCCTGCAACCCGAAATGCCAAAGCCGTTTGCTGACGTGCTTGCACCTCGCCTGCATAGCTTTTTTGCTCAAGATGTAAACTGCTGGGCTGGGTCACCATCACCAAAGGGACTTCCTGTTCAACCTCGGTTTTTTGCTTACTGCATCCAATTAGGGTGATACAGCACAGCAGCATCAGGCTACCAATGAGATTCTGAGTCGTGTTCATCAGGTTTGCTCTTATTTAAACGTTTTTTTTAGGGCAGAATACGGTAGGGTTTGCTGACACTTCGTCTATGTTTGCGACAGCGCATATTTTTAGCTGATATAAGGCATGAGGCAGGAAACTTAGTCATTCTAAGTAACTGACTCATAACGTAATAGCAGTAAAAAATATGCTTGTTCCAAAGGACTGTGGCTAAAACTTTCTCAGATTGCGTTATGAAACTTGGTAATAGTCTCGCTATTCCCTGCGTTTCATGCCTGATCTGCTCAGTTTTAGCCTACAGCGCAAGCCATTTATGAAGTGCGTGCAAACCCCTATATTAAATTGATTATTTTTTAATTAATATACCACTGGGTACATTAATTAAAACTGAAGCGTCATTTTCCAGTTGTACTGATGCAAATTAGGATGAGCGTGTGCAGATTCATGTCGGACGACCAAAAGATTTAGAAAAACGCCAACGCATTTTAATGTCGGCAAAACACTTGTTTTTAAAGTTGGGCTTTCATGGTTCTAGTATGAATCAGATTGCACGTGAAGCAGGCGTGACCAAATTAACGGTGTATAACCACTTTCAAGACAAAGCCACGTTATTTTCCTGTGCCATTGAAGAAACCTGTGAAAGTCTGCTCAAAGCACAACCTTTGGACTTGACTGCACATAGCAATTTTAAGCAGGCCTTATACCAAGCCTGTAAACTGTCCTTGAACTTGGTCAATATGCCTGAAGCGATTAAATTAGAACATTTGCTGATGGAACTGGCCTCGGAGCAAAATCCGTTGGCATTGCAGTTTTACAATGCCTCACATGCCAAACTTCGCGCGATGTGGGAAAGCTTCTTTCGCCAAGCAGTAGAATTGCAGTTTATTCAGGCCGATGAACCAAAAACGCAAACTGAATTGATCGTTTCCTTACTGCATGGTTTACGTCACCATGAAGTTTTACTCGGTGTACGTGCCGTGCCCGATGCTGCACAATCTCAAAAGATTATTGAAGATGCGATTGGTATTTTTATGCTGCGTTATGGCTGAACAAGCTAATTTCGCAGCCTCATCATGCGAGATCTAACTCTCACGTTGCACATATACGAATGATCAACTGACTCATATCTCCGTCCTGTATTTCTCTCCTAAATACTGCCGTTTGGCACTATAACTTCAGATGCACAAAATCCATGCAACTTTTGTAGATAGCCCGCTTGGATTGTATCTAAATCGGGGTATAGTCTTAACAGAGTAGAAAAACACAGAACATGGAGAACAACGAATGATTCAACAAATTGATGCTCCTCTACGCGATGACGTACGCTTACTTGGCAACTTATTGGGTGAAACCCTCAAGTTACACGCAGGACAAGATTTGTTTAATCAGGTCGAACAAATTCGTGCCTTATCTAAAGGCGCGCGCGATGGACAAGCCGAAGCTGAAAAACAACTCGAACAACTGTTTTTAAGTCTGGAAGATGATGAAATCTTACCGCTCACCCGTGCCTTTACCCACTTTTTGAATTTTGCCAACATCGCTGAGCAATATCATGTGGTGCGGAGCCGTCGCCAAAGCGAATTTGATGAAAATGGCGTTTCTCCAAACCCGCTAGATCACTTATTTATCAAGTTTAAAGACAACCAAATTTCTGCAGAAACACTCTTTCAACAAGTCTGCGAGCTAAAAATTGAGTTGGTTTTAACTGCGCATCCGACTGAAGTCAGCCGTCGTACCCTCATTCAAAAATATGACGATATTAATGACTGCTTGTTTAAAATGGATCAGCAAAAACTGACACCACGTGAACGTCAGGCAGTTTTGGCAGATTTAAAACAGCTGATCAGCTCGGCTTGGCAAACCGATGAAATTCGCCAACATCGCCCAACCCCTGTCGATGAAGCCAAATGGGGCTTTACCACCATCGAACAAACCCTGTGGAATGCAGTGCCTAAATTCATGCGTGAATTAGACAGCATTGTGCAGGAACATTGTGGGCAAAGCCTGCCGCTGAGTGTTGCGCCTGTGCGTTTCGCCTCTTGGATGGGCGGTGACCGCGATGGCAACCCGAATGTCACCCATAAAGTCACTCAAGAAGTATTGTGGCTATCGCGTTGGAAAGCAGCAGAACTGTATTTACGTGATATCGAAAACCTGCGTTGGGAACTCTCCATTCAGCAATGCAGCCCAGAATTGGCAGATGCTTTGGGACATTTCCATGCCGAGCCGTACCGTGAATATTTACGCGACACCCGAGAACGCCTAAAAGCCACCCGCGACTGGTTAGCAGCGAAACTGCAAGGCAAAGAGGCTGATGACAGTTTGGTCATCAAAAGCAAAGACGAACTGTTACAGCCTTTATTGCTGTGTTATCGCTCGCTGACGGCTTGCCAATTATCAGACATTGCGAACGGCAAATTGTTGGATTTAATTCATCGTGTGAATTGTTTCGGCATTGAATTACTAAAACTGGATATTCGCCAAGAATCGGGACGTCATCGTCAAGCCATTTCTGCCATTACCGAATATTTAGGTTTGGGCAATTTTGAAACTTGGACTGAACAAGCGCGTCAGAACTTCTTGCTTCAAGAGCTACAAAGTAAACGTCCGTTATTGCCAAAATTCATGCAAGAACCTGCACAAAGCCTGATTCAACATCCCGATGTGCAAGAAGTGTTTGCCACCATGCGCACTTTGGCTGCACAGCCGCAGGAAAGTTTGGGCGCTTATATTATTTCCATGGCGGAATATCCAAGTGATGTATTGGCAGTGTTATTGCTGCAAAAAGAAGCGGGCATTCAGCATCCTTTGCGTGTGGTGCCGCTGTTTGAAACCCTGAAAGACTTGGATGGGGCTGCCCAAACCATGAATACCCTATTTAATATGCATTGGTACAAACAGCATATTCAGGGCAAACATGAGGTGATGATTGGCTACTCAGACTCCGCCAAAGATGCAGGGTTCATGTCTGCCAACTGGGCGCAGTACCGCGCGCAGGAAGAACTGACTGCGGTAGCGCAGCAACATGCTGTGCAGCTGACTTTATTCCATGGTCGCGGTGGTTCCATCAGCCGTGGCGGTGCACCAACACAACAAGCATTGTTCTCACAACCACCGGGTTCTATTTCAGGTGCAATCCGCGTCACCGAACAAGGTGAAATGATTCGTTTTAAATTTGGACTTGAAGGGGTTGCCTTACAAAATCTGGAAGTCTACACCGCTGCAACCTTAGAAGCGACGCTGATGCCACCACCTGTGCCGAAAGCAGAATGGCGCGAGTTGATGGATAACATGACCGAACTTTCGGTGCAGGTCTATCGCCAAACCGTGCGTGAAAATCCACATTTTGTGAAATATTTACGCACCGTTACGCCAGAGCTGGAATTGCAGATGTTGCCACTCGGTTCACGTCCTGCGAAGCGTAAAGTGAGCGGTGGAATTGAATCCTTACGTGCCATTCCGTGGGTATTTGCATGGACACAAATCCGTTTAATGCTGCCTGCTTGGTTAGGGACAGGCGCAGCAATTAACCAAACGCTCGATCAGGGACAAAAAGCCACTTTGGATGAAATGCTCAGCGATTGGCCGTATTTCCAGACTTTAATTGATATGCTAGAAATGGTGCTATCTAAAGCCGACAGTAATATTGCCCTGTACTACGAATCTAACCTGACCGATGACGAAGACTTAAAACAACTGGGTGAGCAACTCCGTCAACGTCTGCGTGATGCTGTGACGACTTTACTGACCCTTAAAGGTGAATCGCAATTGCTCAGCAGCAATGATGTGCTAGATCAATCGATGCGGGTGCGTAAACCTTATTTATTGCCACTGCATTTGCTACAGGCAGAATTGATGAAACGTCGTCGTTTGTATTTGGCAGAACAGCATGCCGAACATACCCCTGTCGATCATGCCCTCATGGTGAGTATTGCAGGGATTGCAGCAGGCTTACGCAATACAGGTTAAGACCTAACGAATAGCACAACAAGCAGAGTCATGCTCTGCTTGTTGCTACTGCTCTCTCTTAGAAATGACTTAGGCTCATGCTTCATAAAGCCAAAAACACAGTGGACATTATAACGTGAAAGCAGACATGGACAAAGACATGCGTTACCAGGCAAAAAACCAGCCTAAATTATGTGCAATTAAATTTATTCTTATTCTGTTTTCATCCCACTAGTGCAGCAATACATTCTTTAAATTTATAAATAAAATTACTTATTTATATTAAATGCAATTTTTAACAAATAGTAAAATTTAATCCTAAAAATAAGCAGTTGCTTAATTTCCTCGCAAAATTTTTAAAAAATTTATGCAATACAAGAGTATGATGTGCTCAATTTAGCTTTTGAGTGCTCACTTTATGTCCAATTGGTTTCCCAAATGGCGCCCTTATGAAGGCAGCATTGATGCACGTCCTGTAGGGACCAATGAGTATCTACCGCCTGCACAAACCGCTGTATTGGGGATACAACACGCATTTGCCATGTTTGGTGCCACTGTACTTGCACCTTTTTTAATGGGCTTTGATCCGAACCTTGCCATTTTAATGTCAGGGATTTGTACCATCCTGTTCTTTTTCATGACAGGTGGGCGTGTTCCAAGTTATTTAGGCTCAAGCTTTGCCTTTATTGGGGTGGTGATTGCTGCCACAGGCTATGCAGGCGCAGCAGGCGGTTTAAATGCCAATATTGGGGTTGCGGCAGGCGGGATTATTGCCTGCGGTATTTTATATGCCCTGATTGGCTTTTTGGTGATGGCTACTGGCACCCGCTGGATTGAAAAATTAATGCCACCTGTGGTGACAGGTGCGGTGGTGATGATCATTGGTTTAAACCTTGCTCCTGTCACGGTCAAAGCGGTTGCAGGCAATCCATTTAATATGTGGATGGCCTTGGTGACTGTGCTATGTATGGGCATGATTGCCGTATTTACCAAAGGTTTACTGCAACGCCTCTTGCTCCTGATTGGCTTGCTCATATCGTATCTGATCTATTTTGTAGTCACCAATGTCATGGGTTGGGGGACGCCAATTAACTTCGCACCGATTCAGCAAGCCGCTTGGTTTGGCGTACCAGACTTTCATGCGCCTGTATTTGATGTGAATGCCATGCTGATTATTGCCCCAATTGCCTTCATTTTGGTGGCAGAGAACTTGGGACACATTAAAGCAGTAGGTGCCATGACTGGTGAAAACCTCGATCCACACATTGGTAAAGCCTTTGTAGCCGATGGTGTTGCCACAACCCTTGCAGGTGGTGTCGGTGCACCGGGTATGACTACCTATGGTGAAAACATTGGGGTGATGGCTGTTACCCGCGTGTATTCCACGATTATTTTTGTGGTGGCGGGGGTCTTTGCTATTTTCCTTGGCTTATCACCAAAATTTGGGGCAATCATCCATACCATTCCTACCGCCATTTTAACGGGCGCTTCGATTGTGGTATTTGGTTTGATTACCATTGCTGGCGCGAAAATCTGGATTGAAAACAAAGTCGATTTTTCTAAAAACAAAAATCTGATGGTGGCTGCCGTGACCATTATTTTAGGAACGGGTGACTTTGCGTTGCAATTGGGCAGCTTTAACTTGGGCGGGATTGGGACAGCAACTTTTGCAGCCTTGTTCCTGAACTGGTTCTTTAGTTTGCGTGATCCCTCTTAATCAGAACTTGCGGTCATTTGCTTGAACCTAAGCAAATGCCGAAACAATGCAAAAAGACCGAACAACAGTGATTGTTCGGTCTTTTTTTACCTCAAACGGTCTGTCTAGAATGAACCGTTTTTAAGAGATAATGCTTTTACTTGGCTTATTTCTGTTTTTTAAGCTCTTGCTTAAGTTGCTTCAATTTGCCTTTATGTTTTGAAATCTTTTTCAAACGTGCTTTGATTTGTTGCTTCAAAGATTTAACTTGCTTAGCCATGGTATTACTCCTTAGTAAGGCTATTCGTTGCCATTGTGTTGTTTCACAAAACTACGAATAAATTTTCTTAATTCACGAGCAGCACTAGTATCAAGTTCTTCACATAAACGAATAAATTCATCACGTTCAGTACTATTAATACGAATTAAAAGTTGTCCATCTTTCTTGCCTGTCTTTATTTTTTTGATTTGCTCGTTCATTGCTGATCTCTCCAAAATAAAGACTGCTTTGCAAAAGATGTATATACAATATATATACTTTTTAAAATAAAGCAAACTTACAATATTAAAAAATGTAATAAAATCATATTCTTTTTTTTACCAATTCTTTTTAAAAACCCAGCAAAGCCAAGACAGGCAAGGCTTTGCGCTTAAAACCACCTGCAGAAAAAATAAGCAAATTATTTTTAAAAATTATGCTTTGAATACCAAGATGGCATATAAATACGCGGTTTTACCGCAAAAACGCAAAGTTTGGGCTGCGTTTGAAGCATCGCCCAAACTTAGGGATAGATCAATTAAGGACGGAATTCTTTTAATTCACGCTGAATAAAATGCTGAATCATATCGTGATACAAACGCTCGACCATGTCAGGATCGACTGCATGTTGCAGAGCCAAAGTACGGACTTTTTCAATCACTTCTTTCACGCGCTGCGGTGACTGTACATCTTCCACAGTCTGTTTATGGCGCATGGCCTGATCGACATAAAACTGACGCGATGCAATCAGTTCAATTAAAGCCACATCAATTTGGTCTATTTTGTCACGTGCTTGTTGTAATGAGTTTACTTTTTCATTGTTCATGGGCTTGGGCTACACTTTCAGTTTCGGTTTCGTTTTCACTCTTATACTTTTCTTCTAACACATTACTGAAAATACTTTCAATCATCCACACCCGATATAAGCTGTTAAACACGTAGCTTTGCCCATCTATGCGCAATTCCAACACAGGAAAATCGGGCTGAGATTTCATTTCACACAGCATATCGTTTTCTTTGAGCAACTCGGTCACATCGGCTGTGGTCAGTTGATCTAACTCCAGTTCACGCTGCATACGCTCAAAATGCGCTTTAAAGGATAAATCCTGTCCCCTCGTCCATACCGCCTGCAAAATGCGATACATGGCATCCACACGCTGTTCTTCAGGCGCACTGTAATACAGTTGTGCCATTTGATAAGTCGCCTGCTCAGTCGGGCGGCAAAACGGCGTAAACGCAACATCAGTACGTTTAGATAAACGTGTTGCCAAACTCCAGTCAAACCAGTCGCGTCCATGATAAGACAAGGGATACACATTCAAATGGATATTGTAATAGGCAGCTAATTCTTCTTTGATATACGCCAATAACAACCAAGAAATCGGGTCTTCCAGTGCAATATACAAATCCAGTTCAGGGTCGAGTGCCTGAATTTCATTGAGTTCTTCGGCATCACTAATTAAATGTTCTCGCCATTCAATGTGATTGATCAAGAAAATAGGATTATCGGTGAGTAATTTTTGTTGTTTTAAACGGCGTGTCAAACGCAATAAATCATCGACCGCATGATATTTACGTCCACCAAACTCAAAATAACTGGCCAATACAGGTGCATCATCAAAAACCCGTTCAGGAAAATCCTGAATTTGATGATGACGACTGGCCATGGCATATAAGGTGCGTAATTTACCCGACTGCTTTTGCCACAGCATGTGGAACACATCTTCCAGTAAATACAAGAAATCCTGACCACGTAACGGCGTATGCCGCAAAATGGTTTCTGCCTGCATTAAGGCTTCTGCGGTCGGTGGTTCAGGGGTATCGTGAAAACTAAAACGATGTTGTTTGGCAAGAATTTGTGCATCCTGAATACAATAATTTTGCCATTCTGCAGCCGACATTTGGTTCGGTGCATCGCCACTTTGTTGCGAAATCACCACGGTTAAAGGTTTTAATTCATCGGCCAGAATATCTTCTAATTGCGGCAACTGCTGTACCGCCAAATAGCTATATACATCATCTAGACGTAAATGCACACTCAGTCCGTGTTCCGTGGGCAACACCGCTTGCCGAGATGGTTTTTGATAAAACCAACTCGATCTGATCGGATCGAACCAACGGCGTAACAGTGACATGAGATCAGCCTCTAAAAAGAAAATCCTTGTGGTTTGGGGACAAGCCACATGCAAATCATGTGCGCTCGTCCTTCAATAGTACACAAGGATTTATATCAATTCATATAAAAATGATCAATTAGACCTCTAAATTCAGATCAGTCACTGCACCTTTTTCTGCGCCCGATGCCAATTTAGCAAATTTCGCCAATGCACCATGGGTATAGTTTGGCTTTGGTTTGACCCATGCCGCTTTACGTGCTGCCATTTCCTCTTCCGACACATGCCAAGTCATTTCACGGGTTTCGGCATTAATCGAAATTTTATCGCCATTTTTCACCAGACCAATTGGCCCGCCTTCATACGCTTCTGGGGTCACATGCCCAATCACAAAACCGTGACTGCCACCCGAAAAACGTCCATCGGTAATTAACGCGACTGAATTACCCAAACCTTTGCCAATAATTGCAGAAGTTGGTTTCAGCATTTCTGGCATACCCGGGCCACCTTTAGGGCCTTCACCACGAATCACCACCACTTCACCTTCTTGCACTTCGCCATCTAAAATGCCGCGCATCGCGCCAATTTCACCTTCAAAAACGCGTGCAGGGCCTTCAAAATACAAGCCTTCTTTGCCTGTAATTTTTGCCACTGCGCCCGTAGGTGATAAGTTGCCTTTTAAAACCACCAAGTGTGAATCTTTTTTGATTGGCGCATCAAACGGTAAAATAATTTGCTGACCTTCAGGATAATCAGCAACATCGGCCAAGTTTTCTGCCAAAGTTTTACCTGTAACCGTTAAGCAAGAACCATCAAGCATGCCTGCATCTAACATACGTTTCATCAATGGTTGAATTCCGCCAATGGCAATCAGCTCCGACATTAAATACTTGCCCGATGGACGTACATCGGCCACCACTGGAGTTTCCTGACCAATACGCACGAAATCATCCAGTGTGAGTTCAACCCCTGCAGAATGTGCCATGGCAATCAAATGCAACACACCATTGGTCGATCCACCCAAAGCAATCAGCACTTTAATGGCATTTTCAAAGGCAGATTTGGTCATAATGTCACGTGGTTTAATATCCAGACGTAACAGATTCATGACTGCTTCGCCTGCACGTTGGCAGTCATCCATTTTATCTTGAGAAACAGCTTCTTGTGCCGAAGACCCTGGTAAACTCATGCCCAATGCTTCAATGGCCGATGCCATAGAGTTCGCGGTGTACATGCCACCACAAGAGCCTGCACCTGGCAAAGCCACTTCTTCAATTTGTTTGACCTGAATTTCGTTAATTTCACCTTTGGCATGCTGACCCACGGCTTCAAACACCGAAATAATATCGGTATGTCCTGCACCCGGTTTAATAGTGCCGCCATAAACAAACAAGCCCGGACGGTTTAAACGCGCCAGTCCCATAATGCAGCCCGGCATGTTTTTATCGCAGCCACCAATTGCAATCACACCATCATAGGCCTGACAGCCCACCACAGCTTCAATTGAGTCGGCAATAATTTCACGTGAAACCAATGAATATTTCATGCCTTCGGTGCCGTTTGAAATACCATCTGAAATGGTGATGGTATTGAAAATAATGCCTTTACCACCCGCCTGATTCACGCCTGTTTCTGCTTCGCGCGCTAAGCCATCAATATGCATATTACATGGTGTGACATTGGCCCAAGTCGATGCAATTCCAATAAATGGACGAGTAAAATCTTCATCCTTAAAACCCACCGCACGCATCATGGAACGTGCAGGTGCATTTTCAATGCCTTCATAGACTTCGGCTGAATGTTCGCGGATATTCTGTTTACTCATGGCTGATTCCTTAGCAAGATGGGTGAAATGACGTATTCATCATGACAATTTATTTTATTTTTCATTGTATCGAAAGCAGGCAGGATGTAAACGAAAATGCCTGTCTAATTTCATCGCTCAAATTTGCTGCGATACTGACATCGCTCATTGCAGACACATAAAAAAGCACCCCAATTTTGGAGTGCTTTTTTGTAGCAGCTTAAATTGCCAAGTACTGCTTAGATTTCACGTACCGCACCTTTTGCCGCACTGGTGGTATGCATGGCATAAGCTTTCAACGCTTTAGAAATTTTACGTGGACGTTCTTCTGCAGGATGCCAGCCTTTAGCTTCTTGCGCTTCACGACGTGCCGCCATAGTTGCGTCATCTACCGCCAAGTGAATGCTGCGGTTTGGAATATCAATTTCGATACGGTCACCATCTTCAACCAGACCAATCGCACCACCTTCAGCCGCTTCTGGAGAAACGTGACCAATTGAAAGACCTGAAGAACCGCCCGAGAAACGACCATCGGTCAGTAAGGCACATTCTTTGCCTAAACCTTTCGATTTCAAATAGCTGGTTGGATAGAGCATTTCTTGCATACCTGGGCCACCACGTGGGCCTTCGTAGCGAATCACCACCACATCACCCGCTGTAATTTTACCGCCCAAAATCGCGTCTACAGCAGCATCCTGACTTTCAAAAACACGTGCTGTGCCGTTGAATTTCAAAATAGAATCATCCACCCCTGCAGTTTTTACAATACAGCCATCTAAAGCAATATTGCCGTAAAGTACCGCCAAACCACCATCTTTAGAGAAAGCGTGTTCTGCATTACGAATCACACCATTGTCACGGTCACCATCTAAACGTGAATAGTAACGGTCTTGTGAGAATGCTGTTTGGGTGGCTACGCCGCCCGGTGCAGAACGGAAGAACTGGTAAACGTCTTCATTTTCGGTACGGATGATGTCCCATTTATCCAAAGCATCTTTTAAAGTCGCTTCGTGAACTGTGCCTACTGAAGTGTCCAATAAACCTGCGCGATCCAGCTCGCCTAAAATAGACATAATGCCACCCGCACGGTGTACATCTTCCATGTGAACATCTTGTTTTGCAGGCGCTACTTTACATAGTACAGGCACTTTACGTGATAAACGGTCAATGTCATCCATGGTGAAATCCACACCTGCCTCATTGGCAGCCGCCAACAAGTGCAGTACGGTGTTGGTTGAACCGCCCATGGCAATGTCCAACGTCATAGCATTTTCATAAGATGCTTTGGTTGCAATTGAACGTGGCAATACGCTGTAATCGTCTTGTTCATAATGGCGTTTGGCCAATTCCACAATCAACTGACCTGCTTTATCAAACAGTTTTTTACGGTTGGCGTGAGTTGCTACAATTGAACCGTTGCCCGGTAAAGATAAACCTAGAGCTTCTGTTAAGCAGTTCATTGAGTTTGCAGTGAACATCCCTGAGCATGAACCACAAGTTGGACATGCAGAACGCTCATATTCAGCAACTTCTTCATCGGTATAGTTATCATCTGCCGCCACAATCATTGCATCAATCAAGTCAATCGCGTGTTCATTGCCACGAATTTTGACTTTACCTGCTTCCATTGGGCCGCCAGACACAAACACCACTGGAATGTTCAGGCGCATGGCAGCCATCAGCATCCCTGGTGTGATTTTGTCACAGTTGGATATACACACCATTGCATCGGCGCAGTGTGCGCTGACCATGTATTCTACCGAGTCGGCAATCAAGTCACGCGATGGCAATGAATACAACATGCCGTCATGACCCATGGCAATCCCGTCATCTACGGCAATGGTGTTAAACTCTTTAGCCACACCACCTGCCGCCTGAATTTGTTCTGCCACCATTTGACCGAGGTCTTTTAAATGCACATGGCCAGGTACAAATTGGGTAAATGAGTTGACCACCGCAATAATCGGCTTACCGAAATCTTCGTCTTTCATACCCGTTGCACGCCATAAGCCGCGTGCACCCGCCATATTTCTTCCGTGTGTCGATGTTTTTGAACGATAGTCAGGCATTATAAAGTTCCAACTTGGTTGTGCTGAAATGAATCTGAAATTCATTCTGGCGAAATAATACTGTTTGCAAGATCTGTATCACTGCAAAATAGTTTAAGAGTCTTTCTATTTTACTACAGCTTGAGGTAGTAAGGCTGCTGCTTTACCAACTTTATGATGGATAAAAAGTGACGAGAACCCACAGCACCTTGTTGATCATACTGAATGCAATACAAAACTTTCATGAATAATTTTTAAATTTTGCATTACTAATTTTTATCATAATAATTTATAGCACAGCGACAAGGTGGATTTGTTACAACCCGTTCCGACCTTTGAGCCGCAATTTGTTATAATTGCCGCGTCATCTAAAACTATGGGTTGATTTCCATTGAAAATCGTTTTTGCAGGTACGCCTGAATTTGCTGCAAGCGCTTTGGCAGCACTCCTGAACACCGAACATGAGATTGTCGCGGTTTACACCCAGCCTGACCGTAAAGCAGGACGCGGACAAAAACTCACAGCATCTGCGGTGAAGCAATTGGCACTACAACACGATCTTCCTGTCTATCAACCTTTGCATTTTAAATCATCTACTGAAGAAGGTCTGGCGGCCCAACAAGAATTGGCTGCATTGAATGCCGATGTGATGGTGGTTGCGGCCTATGGTTTAATCTTGCCGCAAGTGGTTTTAGATACTCCTAAATATGGCTGCTTGAATATTCACGGTTCGTTATTGCCACGTTGGCGTGGTGCAGCGCCGATTCAGCGCGCGATTGCCACAGGTGATACCGAAACAGGCATCACCATTATGAAAATGGCTGCAGGCTTAGATACGGGCGATATGATGTATAAAACCCTATGCCCAATTACTGCCACAGACACCTCTGCCACTTTACATGACAAACTGGCGCAGCAAGGTGCCAAAGCAATTGTTGAAGTACTGGCTTCAGAACAAAAATTGCAAGACTATTTAGCCGCGCGTGAAGTGCAAGATGAAGCCTTGACGGTCTATGCACACAAATTGACCAAAGCCGAAGCACGAATTGACTGGTCACAAACTGCAGCCGAAATTGACCGTAATATCCGTGCCTTTAACCCGTGGCCGGTGGCGTTTATCCCTTTAGATGAAACACAAAACTTGCGCGTTTGGGGTTCAGCATTATCGGATGAATCTGCACAAGGCAAAGCTGCAGGCACAATTTTAAAACTGGACAAACAAGGCGTACACGTCGCTTGTGGCGATCAACAAGCGGTATGCTTAAGCTCGTTGCAATGGCCAGGCGCTAAACCGCTGAATCCTGTGCAAATCATTCAAACTCAAAAACTTCAAACAGGACAAGTTCTCGCATGAGCCATTCTGAATCAGGCAACTCACATTTGAACTTGCGTGCCCAAGTCATCCGTACGCTATTGGCTGTACAACAAGGGCAATCATTGGCGAGCGTTTTACCTGCACATTTAAGTAAAGTCGCAGAACGTGACCGCGCCTTGTTTCATGAACTGGTTTTGGGCACTTTGCGTCAATGGTATGCCCTAAAAAGCATTACTTTGCCGCTGTTGGTGAAACCACTCAACAATGAAACTGTTGAAACCTGTTTATATGTCGGCTTATATCAAGTGCTTTGTACTCGTGTAGCCAGTCATGCCGCAATTTCTGAAACCGTAACTGCAGCCAAACAATTGGGCTATCAAGCACTCAGCGGTGTGGTGAATGCAATTCTGCGTCGTGTTTCACGTGAAACATCGGAATTTCAAAAGGCTTTGGCGCAGGCACATGGTTTGCCAAGTTGGTTGTATAAACGTCTGAAAAAAGATTGGCCTGAACAACAAGAACAACTGACGCAAACTTTAAAGCAAACCGCGCCTCTGACTTTAAGAGTCAATACACGCCAAATCAGCCGCGATGACTATTTAGAAATTTTGCAGGAACAAGAGATTGCTGCAGAAGCTTGCACCGTGTCTGAAGTCGGTATTGTGATGCTGCAAAATGTGCACATTCCAGACTTGCCTGGTTTTGATGAAGGCGTATTTTCCGTACAGGACGAACATGCCCAACTGTGTGCAACGCTCTTGCCAAATTTAGATGGCAAAGTGGTAGTCGATGCCTGCGCAGCACCCGGTGGTAAAACAGCGCATCTGCTTGAAAAATTTCAGCCTAAAAAATTGATTGCCATAGATCAGGATACCAAACGTCTGTTACGTGTCAGCGAAAATCTAGAACGTCTGCAACTGAATCAAGAAGCGCAAGTTGAAATTTTGGCTGCTGATGCAACCACATGGAATGCCAGTGAAGCGGTGGACTGTATTGTATTGGATGCGCCATGCTCTGCCATTGGGGTCTTGCGTCGTCACCCAGATATTCGTTTGCTGCGCCAATCTAATGATATTCAGCAAACGGTGGCTTTACAGCAACAGATTTTGCAGCAGATGTGGCAGCAACTCAAAGTTGGCGGCACCTTGCTTTACATTACCTGCTCGGTTTTAAAAGCCGAAAATGAACAGCAAATGCAGCAATTCTTTGCCGAGCATCAAAATGCCAAAGAAGTCAAAATAGATGCAGATTGGGGTATTCCACAATTATATGGACGCCAATTATTGCCGCAAGAAGGACGCGGTGATGGTTTTTATTATTGTCGTATTGAAAAAACTGCCTAAGCTGTTTTTGTTTTAACGATTCTTCTCATTAAATAGCCTTTCCAAAAAAATAACCCTTGAATCAATCAAGGGTTATTTAAACGGTGCTATCTCTTAAAGTTTCGCACCTGTTCAGCAAAATGTTTAGTCTTCAAGTTCATCTGGGTTTTTGATCAGGTGAATCATCGCCAAAACCAAACCACCCCAAAGTACCACTGTTGAAATAATCAACATCACCAATGCAGATGTATTCATGTTATTTCTCCGCTGCGTCTTGATCTTTTAAACGACTAAGCAATACCGCACCAAGAATAAAGAGCGCCACGGTACCACCACCCACGGTGAGTAAAATGTGTAATGGATAACCCCCATAGCCTTCTGCAAAAATAGATTTAAGGGTTAAAGCTAAAGCGACTAGCAATGAAAGCGGAGTCACGATGGTTAATAGAATATTCCAGCCCAAACCCAATTTAATACTTGAGTATTGGTTAACGTGTTGCTGCAATTCTTTGAGCAATGGACGACGGAACCAAGTCACCAAAATGATCGACAATAAACCACCACCAACAATACCAATGTTGTTGGCAAAGTAGTCAATGATGTCGACAAAAGTGATCGCACTGTGGGTAGAGAATAAAATGGTTGAAACAATAGCTGAACCACCCGCAATGATGGTTACTGCACGCTTACGCGACCAACCCAGTTTGTCTTGGAACGCAGCAATGGGCACTTGCAGAATACTCACCATTGAGGTCACCCCTGCAACCGTCAATGAAGCGAAGAATAAGAAACCAAATAAATCGCCACCTGCACCCAAGCTTGAAATGATTTTCGGGAATGCAATAAAGGCTAAACCAATACCGCCAGAAACCACTTCATCTACCGATGAACCTGCGCTGTACGCCATGAAACCAAGCGCAGCAAAAATACCAATACCCGCTAAAATTTCAAAAGATGAGTTTGCAAGTGCAACCACCAAGCCTGAACCAGTCAAGTTGGTTTTACGTTTTAGGTAAGATGAGTAGGTCAACATAATCCCGAAACCCACTGAAAGTGAGAAGAAGATATGACCAAAGGCAGCTAACCATACTTTATAGTTCGCCATCGCTTCCCAGTTAGGCGTAAAGAAAGCATTTAAGCCATCGACTGCACCCGGTAAACGTAAAGCTTGAACCACGAGAATAGAGAACAAAATCAGCAAAAGTGGTATAAAGATTTTATTTGACAGCTCAACCCCTTTTTTCACCCCACCATATAAAATGAACATCACCACCGTCCATACGATGACCAAGCCAATAAATAAAGTAGGTACAAAACCAAAGGCTAAGCCTTCACCATTTTGTAAGTAGCTTGTGAAAAAGAATTTTTCAGTGTCTGTTCCCCATTGCTGACCAATGGAATAGAACATATAACTGCCTGCCCAAGACAATACGCTGGCATAGTAAATACCAATCAGTAAAGTCACCATCACCTGCCACCAGCCCAATGCTTCACTGTTCATGAGCTTTTTATAAGCGGTTGGTGGTGCTTTACGGTATTTATGTCCGACTGCATAGTCCAAAAACAGCAATGGCAAACCTGCGGCAAAGATCGCAATTAAATAAGGGATTAAAAATGCGCCGCCGCCATTTTCATAGGCAACATAAGGGAAACGCCAAATATTGCCCAACCCGACCGCAGAACCAATGGCTGCGATAATAAAGCCTGATCGCGCGGACCAACTCTCACGAGAATCTGTCATAGAACACCTAAACTTCAGGCTATTTTTTGCTGCTTGTTTTTTAATTCTGACCTTTTATATAAATAACTTGCTTTTTCATTAGCTTAAATTTACTTTATATAACGGTACTTTAGCGCACGCAAAAAATATCCTGCAAAAAATGAAAATCTGGGTGTTTGCTTTAGAGTCACACCTTTTGAGCATCAAATTCTAAAGGTCAAACAGCGAAATATTCGGAAAATCTTGCTTAAAGTCTTTGCCCAATATTGCGCTTTTGTATGGCTTAACAATACTCATTTTTGAACAATTTTTCTGTAAATTCTGCTTAGAAAGATGCTTTTTGTATGCATTTTTTTAATCAAACGTTCAAATTCCACTCCATTTTGACTTGATTTTTTAGTTATAAATCGTATAACTATTTGGAATGAAATTTTGATGCTATTTGAGTTATTTTAATTTTCATCTATTTTAGCAGCGCTGTAGCCTATTATTCACCGAACTACAGCACTGTAATCAATCATCTCAAAATTCAGAGTTAACTCATCCTTTCTCTTTATTTATAACGATGCATCATTAGATCAGATACTTAACGCTTAATTACCAATAAACGCTCTTCCTGCATATCCCGAATAGCAGATTGAATCCCTTCACGCCCTAAACCCGAATCTTTCACTCCACCATAAGGCATATTGTCCACACGGAACGATGGAATATCATTAATAATCACCCCACCAACTTGTAACTGATCCCATGCATACAGCATTTTTTCCAAGCTTTGTGTATAAATACCCGCCTGTAAACCAAAACGGCTTTGGTTAATACGTGTAATTCCTTGTTCAAAAGATGAATATTTTTCCAAAATGGCAACAGGGCCAAAAACTTCATCTTTATAAACCTCCAAGTTTGGATCGACCTGTTCCAATAAAGTCGGCTCAAACATCACACCTTTCAGCTCGCCACCTGCCAATATTTTTGCACCTTTTTTCACCGCTTTATCAATCCACTTTTTCAAGCGCTGCGCTTCAGCTTCCTTAATCATTGGCCCGACTAAAGTACTGTCCAAATCAGGATCTGCTGCTTTAATTTTCTTAAGCTGACTCACAAGTTTCTTTTTCAGTTCAGCATACACGTCGTCATGCGCCAAAATACGTTGCACACTAATACACACCTGTCCTGCATGATTATACGCCCCACTAATTAAGCGATGAATCAATGCATCATTCAGTTCAGTATCGGGTTCAATCATCACCGCTGCATTGCCGCCCAACTCTAGCGTTACTTTTTTTCGTCCTGCGCGGGCTTTCATATCCCAACCCACCACATCTGAACCAGTAAAACTGAGCAGTTTAAAACGGTCATCAGTCACTAAAACATCTGCTTGCTCACGCTCACAAGGTAATACTGAAAACGCACCTTTAGGTAAATCTGTTTCAGCCAACACTTCTGCAATTTTCAATGCTGAAATAGGCGTGGCGCTGGCAGGTTTTAATACAAAAGGGCAACCTGCAGCAATCGCGGGCGCAATTTTATGTGCAGTTAAATTCAACGGAAAATTAAAAGGGCTGATCAAAGACACAGCACCAATGGGTACATGCTTAACCATCCCTTGATAATTCGCAGCAGCAGCCGTCACCGCCAACGGTAAAATTCGTCCTTCATCTAGTTGAGACACTGCATCTGCAGCAATTTGGAAGGTATTAATTAAACGTTCAACTTCTGCCATCGCGGCCAAACGTGGCTTTCCACCTTCAGCAATTAAAATCTCGACCAATTCTTCACGCATGTTTTGAAAACGCTGCACACAATGCAACAGAATTTTTTGTTTTTGAAAGGGCTGTAATTTTGCCATTTCAGCTTCTGCTTTTACGGCTGCACGAATGGCCTTTTCAATACTTTTCGCATCGGCAAGTGCAACACGCGCATATACTTTTTGAGAATATTTATGCTGAACGGCTAACCATTGCCCTGTTTCTACGGCTTTATTGGCAAGATAGAGCGGGTAATCGACAGGTGGATGGGTATTTTGCATACTGAAATCCTCTATTTTTGGCGCGAATTAGGCTATATTTTTACAAGAATTTTGATTCAAGAAAATGTATGATGCGCTAAGTTGGACAATATTTCACATGATTTTTTGTCACGAGAACATCACAACACTAAACCATTCATCCCAAATGATGATGAAAAATACTAGGGTTTATATGCTTACATTACAACGTTTTGCTTTAGCATGCAGTTTAATTGGTTGTTCAGCGGTTCATGCCGATATTATTGGGGTAAAAGCCAGTGTAGATTATTGGAAATATAGCGCAGACTGGAATCAGGCTCAGTTATCACCAAACTTAGATGACGATTTTGCCTTACCCTTTACTCTGGCAGTAGAACATCCTGTTCCTTTTTTACCCAATGCCAAAATTAAGCATGCCAATTTGCAGGCCGAAAGCGAGCAAAGCGCTGCTGGTGTAAAAATCAATCAGCTGGATTTAGATTACTCAGACTTCATTTTATATTATGAAATTTTAGATAACATTGTTGCAGCAGATGTTGGATTTGGCGCCAAAGTACTTGAAGGTGACTTAAGATCTAATTTGTTTTCAACACAAGACGTCAGTGAAACTTTAGCTATGTTATATGCAGAGGCAGCAGTTAAATTACCGTTTACGGGTTTAAGTGCCAAAGCTGAAGCAAATTACGCCAAAAATAGCGACAATGAAGTTCGTGATGCTCAGGCAGAAATTAAATATAACTTTGTCGATACCGTTTTGGTCGATGTGGGTTTAAAAGCGGGCTATCGCATTTTAGATATTAAGCTCAATCAAGATTCCAATCAGGAAACTCAATTAGAGTTTAAAGGCCCATATTTAGGCTTAGAAGCACATTTCTAAATATTTGATATTTAAATAAATTTAAAACCCTTAAATTATGTTTAAGGGTTTTTTTATTCATTCTACTTTTCTTTTTTACATAAAAAAACACCCTCAACGCTAGTTGAGGGTGTTTAGAATAATGAGCTGGCGATGACTTACTCTCACATGGGTAACCCCACACTACCATCAGCGCGAAGAGGTTTCACTTCTGAGTTCGGGAAGGGATCAGGTGGTTCACT
>NZ_VPBI01000027.1:0-30238 GCF_013418795.1 Acinetobacter sp. YH12120
ACGTTGACGTTTGTTTTCTTGCTTGAGAAATTGCCAATAGATGGGTTCAAATTTTTTGAAAAAATCATCAACAATACAAAAAATTTCTGTAAAATCGTACATGGTAGTTAGAGCCTTTGGGTTGTGTAGTAACTTTCTAAATGGCTCTAACTACCTTTTTTTCAAGGGCTTTTCTTATCCGTAATTCGGGTTACTTTAAGCATTTCTTGCAGTTTATTTGAAAGAGCAAAAGAATGGTTTTTAACAGTTAGATGCTCTAATTTACTCTCAAAGTTAGTTTCATTAAAATCCACATATGCCAATAACCCACTATTAGTTAAAGCTTTAAAATAGTTTTGCATAGTAGTGTTATTTAATTGATTTGAATCACCAACTAAGAGAGTTTTCTTTTCCCCCATTATGGCTTCACTGACCATAGAACCAGAATCTTGACTGATAATTACAAAACTTGAGGATAGAATTAGGTCTGAAATTGTAACCTGATTCCCCATGTTGTACATATGATAATGATCATGCATCGTCAGTGGAGAACTCATCAACAGCTCAAATAACTCTTTCTCAAATTCAATCCTTGTTCTTCTTGAAGTTGTTAACATTATTTGTGAACATGGATACTGTTTTTTTAAGTTTTCAACCAACTTAAACCAATTCTTTGCTGTTCCTATCTTCACATCTTTTGTATCAGCCCCAATAAGAACCAATATCTTCATATTTTCAGAATCTAATGATTGAAACTCATTTGCTTTAAATACCATTTTATTAGGTGAAATAGGATAATAAAAAAAGTTTGGCTGATTTTCCAGTTCAGAATTAATTGTGAAAACAGCATTAAAATTAGTTGACTGAACACCTCGTAATGAACTGAGAATGATATTCTTAACTTTGATCTTATTCTGAATAAAGTAACGCGTTAATAACACGTTCGGAACTAAAGTATCTCCACCTGCTGATATTACATAAACCATATCTACAGATTTCAAATCTGGAAGAGTTAAATATTTTTCAAGAAATGATGACAATTGAAAATAGTTTAAAAGAAAGCGAAGGGCAATATTTAAACCCTTAGGTACTTTTTTGATCTTTAGATAAACAGTTTCATTATCTAAGGAGTGGGGTTTAAGTAACCTAACCACTCCATCAGATTGCGTTTCATGACCAGGTTTTCCATCCGTCAGAACCAAAAATAAAGATTTATTGGTTTTATTCATAATATTGACCGAATACCCGCATTTGTCGTAACAGCCATCATTTGATTCTTAACTATTTCATGGCCAATTGACGATAAGTGTGTCGTATCATCAAAGTTTTCTCCTTGAGGATTTGGCTTAAGCTGATCAAAAACAGGGACAAAAAAGACACGCTTGTGATCACAAATCTGTTTTAATGCCTGATTATATTTCAAGATATTAGGTTCACGACTCACATCCAAATTAGGATAAATTTCAACAAGATAAATTATACGCGCTTTTGAGTTTTCGATAATGTATTGAATGTTATGGATATATTCATCCAATTCAACAACATTTCTAGTACCAAATAAACTATGAAAATTAAGCTTACGTCCGTACTTTTTAATTTTTTTAACAATTTTACGTAAAAATTTACGCCATTTCGTGTCGGGATAATACAGAACAAAAGGTGCACCTTTAAAAGTTACCCAAGAATCCACGATACCAAACTGGATGCTTAAAATATCTGCGTCTTGTGTTTCCTGTCGTTTGAAATACTGCAAACCTTCTCGTGTTGTTGACATCGTGTGTCCGAAATTTATAACGCTCCACCCCATTTCTTTTGCAAAACGCTCTGGATAGGCATTATTAAAGTTATTTGGATCACCTTCGGTATTACAATCACCTAATGCGACATATTTCATTATATTACTCCAAGCATTATCCACACGACTCAACACACAGATATAAAAATAACAGGCTGTTTTGCATCTAAATTTAATAAATTAATTTACATTAACAGGTTCCTACTGCCTTTCCTACTACTACGCTCGACCACCTAGAAAATATTTTATCTGCTTTATTCAGGACGAATAGTTTTTTGATATGCTTTTTCAATTTCACTAATCATTCCATCAATGACTAGATACTGTTTGGCATAAGCGAAAGCCTCACAACAATCTAAAGCAGCTTGGTTTAAGTCTGCCAAACATCGATTAATAGATTTAGCTAAAGCTTCCACATCATTCACCGGTGTTAGATTTTTTTGAGGTAGAACCATCGTCATAGCACCAACAGCCGTAGAAACCATTGGGACCTCACAGAGCAATGCTTCCACCATAGTATATGGACAACCCTCATAATGGGACGACATGACATAGAGAGAAGCTTGTTGCATTAAATGAAGAACATCATCACGAAACCCAAGCATTTTCACAGAGTCAGTCAGGTTAAGCTGATTAATCAGATCTTTTAACTTTTGTTCCTCAAATCCATCTCCAACTACCCATAGTTCTGCTCCCTGAACTTTCTGCCAAGCATTTAGTAGAACGTCAAAACCCTTTACAGGTACTAAACGACCAACAGCCAATACCATAGGAGGTTGATTTTTTTTAATGTTTTTATCTAAAACTGGTGGTTGTATACCATTCAATACAATATGCACATTGGAATGCTTCAAAACCTCAGCAGCATTCGGACTGACTGCCAAAACTGTATTAAAGTTTTTAAACATCTTAGTATTCTTTTTTCGGCTGTGCAAAGTTGCAATACTCGGAATCCCTAAATAAGGCAGAATGCTACCAACCATAGCAGCCGCTTTATTTCCATGAACATGAATAATATCTGGCTGCAGCTTTTTAATGACTTTATAAAGATGATATAGGGTAAATGGATTTCTGCGACTTTTGGTTAAATCTACTGCGATAAAATCAGTATCTACACGACTTTGATATTTCTCATGAGCAATGAGGGTTAATTGATGGCCACGATGCTTTAAACCATTAGACAGTTCAACCACATGCTTTTCCAGTCCGCCTTCTTCATTACCGGCCATAACCATACAAATATGCATTCTGTTAATTCCGCTTGCCAAGTTTCATTCTTAATTTCACCGCAAATATTGAATCTTTACCACTAATCTTGATACGCTGCAGCTGCATAAAGTCTGGTGAAATACTGTCTATACCTTCTTTTGTGGTCACAGCATTACTATAACCTGCCTGTTTTGCCAGTTGCACATCACGCTCAGAGTAAATCCCGAATGGATAGGCAAAACTTTTCACAGGCTTGGCAATTAAAGCTTCGAGCTGATATTTGGATTCAGTTAATTCCTTCAGACAAGCTGCATCATCCAGTTTCGACAGGTTTGCATGTGTCATGGTATGTGAGCCAATTTCAATCAAGCCTGAATTAGACAATTGTTTCACTTGTATATCATTTAGCTTTGGCTCATGTGCTAATTCACCACTATTGTGATGGGCTTTTTTATAGGTTGACCAATCACGGTCATGACGATCCACCACGACATAAATAGTAGCTTTAGCCTGATATTTTTCTAAAATTGGAAAAGCGTTTTCTAAATTATCTAAATATCCATCATCAAAGGTAATCGCAACCGTTTTTTCTGGGTGATTCCCCCAATTGTCCTGCAGTTCCTGCATAGTCACAAAATGAAAACCCTGCGCTTTCATCCATGCAACTTGCTTATCAAACTCAGCTGGCTTTACCCGTAATTTATTAAACTTGGCTCCATCAATATGTTCACGTACCATGTGATACATCAAGACACGTGGTCTTTTCCAGTCTACTGCTGGTTTCCACCATGCATATTTTAAACTGAAGACCATTGCAACTATCAGAACAACAAAAACTATATATATCACGCTAAAAGAGCCTGCTTATGGAGCAAGTAGATATGTTGCCACACGCTCTGCCTCTTTAAAAGCAGTTGCAGCGACTAATTTATCAAGCTGAGTGGTACTGGAAATAAGCTTCTGTTCATCTAATTTACTTACTGAACGCGTAATCCGATCTTCCTTCAAACGATCTACCTCAATCACCCCCACTTTACATCCGGCCGTCAGTGCTTCATATATCATCGACACACTGTCTTCGGTGGTCCATACTGCTTCCGCCTTCTGCATTTCTTCAAAAATCCAGCCTTGGGGGGTATGTTCAACAGGGAAAATTTGTAAGCTTTCACTATAAGGATTGGCTTTCAAATGGCCTAAAAATTCTTTCGGCGTTCTGCGCGATGTAGTTAAAATAATTTCACTATTGCGATTTTTTTCTACAATTTGTTGAATTACAGCCAGCACTTTTTCTCGATTCCAATAATGGCGTTTGGATGAACCACCCAGCGCAATCAAAATACGATTTTTTTGATGTCGACCTTCATTGACAATTGGATTAAGCACACCTTGAGTCAAAATCACATTACCTTGTTCAGCAACACCATCATGTTCAGGAATAACCACATAATCAAACCAAGACAATGGATAATTTGGCTTCATTAAAATCACGGTTTTCGCTTGCGGAAAAACCTTGCCCATCAAAAAAACACGTAATTGGGTATGACTGCCTACCCCAAAAATATAATCTGGTGGCTGCGATACTGCTGCAAGTTTTTGTTTTTTATATGCAGTCAACAAACTCAACAGTGCTAACTGATCAATCGAAATTTCTTCAAGAGTGAGCTCAATATGTGTTTGCTTCTGCATTGCCTTAAAAAGACCCAATGCCTGAGAGCGATGACCAGCCTTGCCATCACTCACATATACAATATGCATATTCACCCACCAGATCTAAAGCACGAATCGCCTTATTTTACTCGATCAAAGCAGTTAAAGTAAGCAAAGCTACATATCCTCAATGACTCGAAATATAAACTTCATTGAACTGTCACAGGGCTTGAATCCGCCTTTTCAGATTCAATGAGTAATTGAACCGCTCTTTCTCTAATTTCGGGAGTATAGTTTGGTTTTTTCATCGGAATAGTCTCTCAGAATATTGAGTCTCCGACAAACCCGGTACGGTTCAAATTGCCTTAATAGATTGACCTTGTTGATGAAGTATTTGGATTGTCACTGCTTGCTCCAAAGTTAACATGTTGAGCAGTCCAAAAAGACCACTATATTAACCAAGGGGGTCAATTTTCAAATGCTGTTGGGGGGTCATTTTTACATTGCCGCTAACAGTAAATTCCATGAACTGCATGTGACCGGGAAAAGTCAGGTCGCTGAACAGGCATTAGTGCTGATTCAGAAACTGTATGCCATAGAAGCAGAACTCAGGAAAAAGACCGATGGTACAGCGGAAGACCGCCGCGAATACCGACAACAGCATAGCCAACCGGTGATGCAACAACTATATGAATGGCTCAACCAACATCATCTGACGGTGCCATCGAGTTCTCCCACCGCCAAGGTCATCAATTACACTCTGAAGCGCTGGCCAGCTTTAATCCGCTATTTGGATGATGGCAATCTACCGATTTGCAATAATTGGGTAGAGAATCAAATGCGACCTTGGGCCTTAGGGCGCAAGAACTGGCTGTTTGCTGGCTCGCTGCGCAGCGGCCAGCGAGCGGCGAATATCATGACTTTAATCCAGTCAGCAAAGCTGAATGGCTTGGATCCGTATGCCTATTTAAGTGATGTGCTGAAAAGGCTGCCGACGCATAAAGCGACCCAAATAGAAGAATTACGCCACATCGCTGGAAATCCAACTCAAATTAAAAAATAGGCATGGGGTTCAGCGGACGCTTACAGCGCAAGGAGTGAAAACACAGTTCTGAGCGAAGCGCAAGGCACGTAACATCCTTTACTTCACTCATAAAAAAACCCTTATATACAATAAGGGTTTTTTAAAGATTAAACTAAAACTTAGTTTTTCTCTTTGTCTACGATTTTGTTTGCTTGGATCCAAGGTACGAAAGAAAAGTAAAGCACTGCTTTACTTTTCTTAAGGCGCGTAACTTAGTTCTTTTCTTTGTCTACGATTTTGTTTGCTTGGATCCAAGGCATCATCGCACGTAACTTGTTACCCGTTACTTCAATACCGTGAGCCGCGTTTTGACGACGACGAGCAGTCATTGATGGGTAGTTCAACGCACCTTCTTGGATGAACATTTTCGCATATTCACCAGATTGAATACGTTTAAGTGCATTGCGCATTGCTTCACGTGATTGTTCGTTAATCACTTCAGTACCAGTTACATACTCGCCATATTCAGCGTTGTTAGATACTGAATAGTTCATGTCAGCGATACCGCCTTCGAACATCAAGTCAACGATCAATTTAAGCTCGTGTAAGCATTCGAAGTAAGCCATTTCTGGTGCATAACCAGCTTCAACAAGAGTTTCGAAGCCCATTTTAACCAATTCAACAGCACCACCACAAAGAACTGCTTGCTCACCAAATAAGTCAGTTTCAGTTTCTTCACGGAAAGAAGTTTCGATGATACCTGTACGACCACCACCTACACCTGAAGCGTAAGAAAGTGCAACGTTACGTGCATTACCAGAAGCATCTTGATGAATCGCGATAAGATCAGGAACACCTGAACCACGTTGGAATTCAGAACGTACAGTGTGACCAGGTGCTTTAGGTGCAACCATGATTACATCTAAGTCTGCACGTGGAACAACTTGGTTATAAAGTACAGAGAAACCGTGAGCAAATGCTAAAGTTGCGCCTTGCTTGATGTTTGGTTCAATTACGTCACGATAAAGTTGTGATTGGAACTCATCTGGAGTCAAAATCATAACTAAGTCAGCTTGAGCAACAGCAGCAGGAACTTCAGAAACTTTAAGACCCGAATTTTCAGCTTTTTTCCAAGAAGCAGAACCAGCACGTAAACCTACAGTTACGTCTACGCCAGAATCTTTAAGGTTAAGCGCGTGCGCGTGACCTTGTGAACCGTAACCAATGATCGCTACTTTCTTAGATTGAATGATAGATAAGTCGCAGTCTTTATCGTAAAAAATTTGCATTGCTGTCTCCGCTAAAATGCTTAGGATTCCTATCTTACTCAAGTACTTGTCTATTCAGTACTTCAGTAAGCTCTCCATCCTTTGAGATGGAATGAATTCGATGAGTAAAATTAACTATGAAATTTAGTTAAATGGTTAAAACTTTTTCGCCGCGTGCGATACCTGACACACCTGAACGCACAACTTCTAAAATGGTGTTTTCAGCAATCGCGTCAATAAAACCATCTAGTTTTTCAGTTGTACCCGCAAGCTGCACCGTATAAGTCGTTGGTGTGACATCCACAATTTGTCCACGGAAGATGTCTGCAGTACGTTTGATTTCAGCACGTGCAGCACCCGATGCTTTGACTTTAATCAGCATCAATTCGCGTTCAATATGCGGACCTTCTGACAGGTCGACCACTTTAACCACTTCAACCAATTTATTCAGTTGTTTGGTGATTTGCTCAATTTTATGATCATCACCATAAGTTGTAAGCGTTAAACGTGAAAGTGTTGGGTCTTCGGTTGGTGCAACGTTTAAAGTCTCAATGTTATAACCACGTTGAGAGAATAAACCCACTAAACGAGAAAGCGCACCTGATTCGTTTTCAACGAGAACGGAAATAATGTGTCTCATTCTGTGCGCTCCCCTTTACCTAACCACATATCTTTCATGGATTGACCCGCAATTTGCATCGGATAAACGTGCTCTGTACGGTCAACCATTACGTTAATGAATACGCATTTGTCATTAATCGCCATCGCTTCTGCAAGCTTAGACTCAAGCTCATCGGCATGGTTAATTTGAATACCAACGTGACCATAAGCTTCCATCAATTTAGGGAAGTCTGGTAATGAGTCAACATAAGAACTAGAGTGACGACCTTCATAGTTCATGTCTTGCCATTGTTTAACCATACCTAAAGCTTGGTTATTCAAGCACAAGATTTTTACGTTTAAGCCATATTGCTTACAAGTTGAAAGCTCTTGGATACACATCTGAATTGATGCTTCGCCTGTAATACAAACAACTTGTTGATCTGGATAAGCCAGTTTAGCCGCCATTGCATACGGCAAACCTACGCCCATTGTACCCAAACCACCAGAGTTCAACCATTGACGTGGACGCTTGTACTTATAGTAGTTCGCGCCAAACATTTGGTGCTGACCTACGTCAGAAGTAATGATCGCATCACCATTGGTCACTTTGTCTAAAGCTTCAACTACTTGTTGCGGCTTCATCGTGCCATCGGTTGGTTTGTCATATTTCAAACCATGAACTTTACGCCATTCATTGATCTGATTCCACCATGCAGCAATCGCTTCAGGGTTTGGCTTAGACACATTTAATTGCTTCAATTGAACCAACATTTCCTGAAGTACAGGTTCAACCGCACCTACAATTGGAATGTGCGCCATGATGGTTTTTGAAATGGTCGCAGGGTCAATGTCAATATGAATGACTTTAGCATTTGGACAGAATTTTGCAGGGTTATTGGTTACACGGTCATCAAAACGCGCACCAATACACAAAATCACATCGGCATTGTGCATGGTCATATTGGCTTCATAAGTACCGTGCATACCCAACATACCAATAAATTGTGGATCATTACCTGGGAACGCGCCCAAGCCCATCAATGTATTAGTTACAGGGAAGCCCAAGATGTGTGCAAGTTCAGTCAATTGCTCAGAAGCATTGCCTTGTACAACACCACCGCCTGAATAAATCACAGGACGTTTGGCATTTAATAGCTCATCAATTGCTTTGCGAATTTGACCTGAGTGACCACGATGCGGCGGTTGATACGAACGCATCTTCACTTTTTCTGGGTATTCGTAAGCAAATTTTTCTGCTGGGTTGGTTGCATCCTTAGGAATATCAACCACCACAGGACCAGGACGACCTGAAGATGCAATATAGAATGCCTTCTTAATGACTGAAGGAATTTCGCTTGCATGACGCACTTGGAAACTGTGTTTTACAATCGGACGTGAAATACCCACCATATCGGTTTCTTGGAAGGCATCTTCACCAATTAAGTGTGTTGCAACCTGACCTGACAAAATCACCATTGGGATTGAGTCCATATAAGCCGTTGCAATTGGAGTTACCGTGTTGGTTGCACCAGGACCTGAAGTCACCAGCACCACACCAGTTTTACCTGTTACGCGCGAGTAGGCATCTGCCATATGACCAGCAGCTTGCTCATGGCGCACAAGGTAATGATTAATTTTGTCTTGTTGAAAGAACGCATCGTAAATATGAAGTACTGCGCCGCCTGGGTATCCAAAAACATGCTCAACGCCTTCGTCCGCCAATGCGCGAACGAGCATTTCACCACCAGATAAAAGTTCCAACGTGATTCACCCTAGTCTTATCACTGCAAAATGGGAGACACCTGCAGTGTTTTGTTCATTAATTCCTGCACTGTTATAGCACACATATTTCATAGTTTTCATGGCAATAGGAAAAATTTCCGATCTGATTACCGTATAAGCAATATGAGATCTAAAACGTGTTGGGGTAAACACATTTTATAAGCTTTGTTCAGCTTCTCGGCTAGAGAAGTTGCCCATTGCATGACATGACACTTATTCGAAGGGTGATCGATCTAAGGCACATAAAACTAAAGTGTGCATTTTTGTAGTTTACCCGACTAAAGTCAAGTTTTAAAATCGGCTTTTTCTGCTTTATTTATAAACTGGGTATTTTTTACGCTTTGTGTCATCCATCACAATTTAATCCAAAGTCTAATATTTCCATATAAAACAAATAACTTCAGATATTTGCTGAATTTTTTATAATTTTTTCATATCACATACATAAAAATAAAGAATAAATTAAAAAAATATATAAATCGCTTGGTTATGATTCACCAACGCATTTCAGCTTATTTTAACTCGCAAATAGGCAAGTCAATGCTCCAATTTTAAATAGGCACTATTGCCGGTAAAAATCATCGAAAAATTGTCAACAAACCCTAGCTTCACGGGGAATTATTGCTAAAATTTAGCCAACATGATTATTGTAATTGATTTTCTGCCATTACACTCTTTTTTGCTCAGGACTTCCAAACATGAAAACGCCAATGATCCGCTTGAGTTGTCTTTCTGCAAGCTTGATTTTAATTTTTGCCACCAGTGCCGTTTCAGCAAAACAATATTACAAGTGGGTCGATGTAAATGGCTCAACCCATTACACCACGACACCGCCGCCAAAAACTGCCAAGAAAAAAGGTAAAGTCGATACCTATGGCTGGAGAAACTCAGCACCTACTGTTGCCATTCCTGCAAATTCTACTGCGAACCCTGAGCCTACTGCTGCAAATGCAACAAACCAACAAGCGACACCAACCACAAATCATCCTGCAGGAAATCCAGCCATGGATCAGCAACAACGTGAAGCCAATGCAGCTTTAAATCAGGCACAACAAGAACGTGCCAACCCACAAGTTTTTTAAGTTTTAAGCCATAAAGTACGACTCGCTTAAATTTTCCTGCACAATCCAACGCGCAAAATTCAATTTAGCTGCATTTTGCGCTATGCTGTGTGACACACTTTTTTTAACCGTTTATTCCTGATTTAACCTTATGACTACTCACATTGACCCTGAATATCAAGCCAGTGCGATTGAACCTCAAGTCCAAAGCGACTGGGAATCTCGCAAAGCCTTTAAAGTTGCCGACACAGTCGAAGGTCCACATCGTTATATCCTCTCGATGTTCCCTTACCCAAGCGGCAAACTGCACATGGGTCACGTGCGTAACTACACCATTGGTGATGTAATTAGCCGTTTTCACCGTTTAAAAGGTGAAACCGTCTTACAACCTATGGGTTGGGATGCTTTTGGTTTACCTGCAGAAAACGCAGCGATTGCGCATCAGGTTGCCCCAGCTAAATGGACTTTTGAAAATATCGCCTACATGCGCGACCAATTGAAAAAACTAGGTTTGGCAATAGATTGGGATCGTGAATTTGCCACTTGTACTCCAGAGTATTACCACTGGGAACAATGGTTATTCGTGCAACTGTATAAAAAAGGGTTAATTTATCGCAAACTCTCGACAGTCAACTGGGATCCTGTCGATCAAACAGTTTTGGCCAATGAACAGGTCGAAAATGGCCGTGGTTGGCGTTCAGGTGCATTGGTAGAAAAACGCGATATTCCAATGTACTACTTCCGCATTACCGATTATGCCCAAGAATTATTAGACGATTTAGAAACTTTAAAAGATGGCTGGCCACAGCAAGTCTTGACCATGCAACGCAACTGGATTGGGCGTTCGCAAGGGATGGAAATCACATTCCCATCGGCAAATCCTGAAATTTATGCAGATGGTCTGACTGTATTTACAACGCGTGCTGACACGTTAATGGGTGCAACTTATGTGGCTGTTGCTGCAGAACATCCAATGGCGTTAAAAGCAGCAGAAAATAATGCACAATTAAAAGCCTTTATTGAAGAATGCCGCATGGGTTCTGTGGCAGAAGCTGACCTTGCCACTGCCGAAAAAAAAGGTATGGCGACTGGCTTGTTTGTGAAGCATCCAGTAACGGGTAAAGAATTGCCAGTGTGGATTGCCAACTATGTGTTGATGTCTTACGGTTCTGGTGCGGTGATGGCTGTACCTTCGCACGATGAGCGTGATTTTGAGTTTGCCAATAAATTCCAATTGCCAATTATTCAGGTGATTGATGCCAAAGGTGCAGACGATGCGGACTTTGACACAACCCAATGGCAAGAATGGTACGGTTCTAAAGAAGGTAAACTGGTCAATTCAGGCGAATTTGATGGTTTAGATTTCCAAGCGGCTTTTGATGCACTTTTAGCGAAATTAGAGCCACAAGGTTTAGCCAACGTAAAAGTACAATTCCGTTTACGTGACTGGGGTGTTTCACGCCAACGTTACTGGGGTTGCCCAATTCCAATGATCAACTGTGAAAAATGTGGACAAGTTCCAGTTCCAGAAGATCAGCTTCCTGTCATTTTACCTACCGATGTTGTGCCAGATGGCTCAGGCAACCCGTTAAATAAAATGCCTGAATTCTATCAAACTACTTGCCCATGCTGTGGTGGCGAAGCACGTCGTGAAACCGATACCTTAGATACTTTTGTAGAATCATCTTGGTATTATGCACGTTATGCATCTCCAGATTTTACAGGTGGTATGGTCAAGCCTGAAGCTGCGCAAACTTGGTTGCCAGTTAATCAATATATTGGTGGTGTAGAACACGCCATCTTGCACTTATTGTACGCACGTTTCTTCCACAAACTTATGCGTGATGAAGGCGTGGTACAAGGCAATGAGCCATTTACCAACTTGCTGACTCAAGGCATGGTCTTGGCTGACACCTTCTACCGCGAAGCAGAAAGCGGCAAGAAAACTTGGTTTAACCCTGCCGATATTGAGCTTGAAAAAGACGAAAAAGGTCGCGTTCTTTCGGCTAAATACATAGGCGATGGTCAAGCTGTGATTGTTGGTGGTCAGGAAAAAATGTCGAAATCGAAAAATAACGGTATCGACCCACAAGCCATTATTGACCAATACGGCGCAGATACTGCACGTGTATTTATGATGTTCGCTGCACCACCAGATCAGTCTTTAGAATGGTCAGATGCAGGCGTTGAAGGTGCGAACCGCTTCTTAAAACGTGTTTGGCGTTTGGCGGCAGGTTTCCTTGAAAAAGGCAGCAATGCAACTGCAATTGACAGCAGCAAACTTGCTACAGCAGCACAAGACTTACGTCGCAAAACCCATGAAACCATTCAAAAAGTGGGCGATGATATTGAGCGTCGTCATGCGTTCAACACTGCAATTGCAGCATTGATGGAACTCTTGAATGCTTGCAACAAGTTTGAAGCGCAGAACGAACAAGACCTTGCGGTTGAACGTGAAGCAATTGTGACGTTATTGACCTTGCTTGCGCCATTTGCACCACACTTGAGCCAAACCTTATTGGTAGAGTTCGGAATTGAATTAACCTCCACCCTATTCCCTGTGGTCGATGAGTCTGCATTAACCCGCAATACTCAAACGATTGTGGTGCAGGTAAATGGTAAATTACGTGGCAAGCTTGATGTAGCAGTAGATGCATCTAAAGAAGACATTCTTGCACTTGCCAAAGCCTTACCTGAAGTACAACCATTCTTGACTGGGCCAACCAAGAAAGAAATTGTGGTACCGAATAAGTTAGTGAATTTGGTGGTTTAAGTGCTTTTAAACCTCCCTTTTTTAAAGGGAGGTTTGGAGGGATTTTATAAAACAATCCCCCTAAACCCTCCTACAAAAAAGGAATTAAAACAATTTCCTAACAAAGCCCGTTGTCAGTCAATGGGCTTTGCACCTACAATCAAGATCTTCTCAACTTCCGCTTTTAAACTTTCAAGAATATTACAGAGGACAGCACATGCACTTTAGCCAACGTCTAGCAGTCATTGTTTTAACTTGTGGACTCAGTGCTGGCTTAGTCGGCTGTGGTTTTCATCTTAAAGGCACCAATCCAAGCATTGCACCTGTGGCTTATTCAAAAATGAGTCTGGCTTTACCGAGCAATGCTGAAGAATTAGAAGAAAAACTTTCCATTCACATGGGTACAGCGGGCGTACAACTCAGCAATGACCCTAATGCCTATGTACTGCGTGTACTTGACTATACGCCACGTCGCTTGGAATTGAATGGCAAACTGGTAGAAACCTTATTGCGTTTGAGTGTGACGTTCCGTATTGAAGATGCGCAAGGCAACCCGATCACCGAACCTCGTACCGTCATGGCAACGCGCAGTTATCAATACGATGTCGCAACTGTGAATACCGATGATCAGGAACAAAAATTCTTAAAAGAAGTCATTATTGATGATGTAGCACAGCAAATTGTGCGTCAAATTTCATCTAATCGTTTACCTTTGGTCAACCCACCTGTGTATTCAAACCCTAAATAAGTTTTCGAGTGCGAATTTTTTATGAAACTTGACTATCTACAAGCCCTCAAACGTGTCGATGAAGCACGTGGCGTATGGATTTTGCATGGTCAAGAACCCTTACTCGAACAAAACTTGCTGGATGCTTTTCGTGCCAGTTGGCAAAAACAGGATATTGAACGTCAGCGTTATGATTTAAATAGCGTTAGCGATTGGAAAAATGTATTCAATGCCTTAAACAGTCTGTCACTGTTTTCGAGTCAATTGGCGGTTGAAGTACACGGCAATATCAAGCCTGATGCCAGCACACTAAAACAACTGAAAAGTTATATTCAACACAATGAACAAAACTTGCTGTTGGTAGTGATGCCAAAACAGGACAGCAATAGCCTGAAATCCAGTTTTTTTCAATTGATTGATGCCAATGGGGTCAATGTTGCACTCACGGCGAATTATCCTAAAGATCGGCAGCAGATTTTAGGTTTGGAGGCAGAAAAGCTTGGCATCCAATTGGGACATGATGCGTGGCAATGGTTGGAACAACATCATGAACACAACCTTTTGGCTGCCAAAAATAGCTTAATGCGGGTCAGTGACACCTTTCCTGAAATTCAGCAGATTCAGATTGAACATTTACATGCCTGTTTACAAGATCAATCCCGTTATAGCACTTACGATTTAAATGATGCTTTACTGGCGGGAAATCTAGCGCAAGCCATGAAAATTTTTCAATACCTCATGGCTTCGGGTGAAGCCATGAGTTTAATTTTGTGGAGTATCAGCAAAGAAATGCGCCTGCTGATGCAATTATTTGAACAACCACAAAATGCTTTGCAACTGGGTATCTGGAAAAACAAAGTCAGTGTTTATCAGCAAGCTTTGCGACGTTTAAATCCAAATAGTTTCTTGCAATGGCCCGCCCTATTATTGCGTATTGATGCCGCCATCAAAGGGATGTCCAAGGAAAACCCTGAACATTTGGTGCTACAAGCCATTACAGAACTCTGTGGTAAAACGCTGTTTGCTTCTCACTCGGCTTAATTAAGCAGACTTCATCAAATAATTTTTAAAATCATCTGCTTTTCAGAGGATTAGCTAAAGAAACGTGCAAACCAACTTTTGCCTTTTTTCTGTTCCTGTGAACGCAAATAATGCAGCATATTGTCGCGTACCGCATCGACATAATCCTGATCATCATGCTGAATATGGTTAATCAACCATTTAGACAACAAACGATACAAATCATGTTCTACCGATTCGCCATTGGCAAAACGCTGACGGCAATCATTCAAACGCTTCACAAAGAGTTCGTGAATACCACGATGTGATGGTAAGTATTGATAATTGACCTGTGACAACAAGTTTTCTTCAAAGCTAAAATGCGATTGCGTATAGTCAATCAAGTCATCCAAGACTTCTTTGATTTGCTCCCGCGCACCTGTCGCCCGAATTTTTTCCAGCGCATTAATATAGTCCAGAATTTGTCGATGTTGATTGTCAATCACATCAATTCCGATATTAAATTTCTCACTCCACTCCATGATTTACCCCTCAGATTTTTTGCTTAAAGTCATGTTTTATTGCATCGTCCCGATGCCGTATTATCCTAATGATTAAATCCATAATTATTTTATGGAATTTGATACTAGCTGCTTTTAATTCTTAAATCCATATAGAAAATAAGGTTTTTTAAGCAACTTAGACCATAGTTGTATTTTTCAGCATTTATCATAAAAATTCATAAAATTATCATAGAGATGAAACAAACTACCCCCACCTCGTTAACAGATGCTATTTTCACTTTTTTTATGGATGTAATACCGTACTCAGACTGTATTAAATCTAGCTCAAACCACTAATAAATAATTCTCATTTGCAGTTTCTTCAAAAAATTCACGATTTATCCTTATTTCACTTCTATAATCCTTTTAATTTCTTTTTCTGTTTTTTGACTCATGCCAAAAATAAAATCGACCAAACTTATTGCGGGAATTATCATTGCGCTGATGCTGGCATTTGCCGCTTGGTATTTTTTAAAACCCAAAGAACAACAACCGCAATACATTACTGCCGAAGTGAGCCGTGGAGATATTGAAAGTGCGGTGTTGGCAACAGGCGTACTTGAAGCCACCAAAATGGTCAGCGTTGGTGCGCAAGTTTCAGGTCAAGTCAAAAAAATGTATGTTCAGTTAGGCGATCAAGTCAAACAAGGACAGTTGATTGCCCAAATTGACTCTGTACGACAGGAAAACGAGTTTAAAACAGCACAAGCCAGCATTAAAAACCAACAGGCACAATTGGCGGTTCGACAAGCTAATCTTGCTAAAGTCGCAGCAGAATATCAGCGTCAACAAGCCATGTATGCGCAAGATGCGACCTCACGTGCCGAACTTGAAACTGCCTTAGCCAACTATAAAACTTCGCAAGCAGAAATTGCTGCCATTAACGCTCAAATTGAACAGTCACGCCTAACTTTAGACACGTCTAAAGAAAATTTAGGTTATACCCGTATTCTTGCCCCAATGGATGGCACTGTCGTCGCAATTGTGACCGAAGAAGGTCAAACCGTGAACGCCAATCAAAGTGCGCCCACGATTGTTAAATTAGCCAAACTTGACACCATGACTGTAAAAGCAGAAATTTCTGAAGCGGATGTAATGAAGGTCGAAGAGGGACAAACGGTCTATTTCACCACCTTGGGCAACAGTGAGAAAAAACATTACGCTACTTTACGTCAGGTAGAACCTGCACCCAAATCCATCAATACCGAAAGCAATAACAACACCTCATCATCTTCAAGTTCTGCCGTGTACTACAACGCTTTATTTGACGTACCAAATGAAGACGGCAAGCTACGCATCAATATGACCGCACAAGTGTCCATTGTTTTGGCAGAAGCGCGCAATGTGCTGACCATTCCTGCTGCTGCGGTGCAAGGTGCAAACCGTTCACGCAGTCGTGGCAACAGCAATAATTCTGACAGCAACGCACGTGCTGAGCGCGACAATACCGATGCCAGTTCTGCCAAACGCCCTGCCCGTTTGGAATTGACTGCCAATGAAAAAGCCTTGATTGATCAAGGTAAAGCCTCTTTAGGCATGGTACGTGTACTGCAAGCCGATGGCTCAGCTCGACCTCAATCGGTATTGCTTGGCTTAAATAACCGTGCAACAGTACAAGTCATTCGTGGCTTAAAACTGGGCGATCAAGTCATTATTGCCGATGGCTCCGATACCTCAAACGATGCGGCGAAGCGTGGTGGTCGTGTTGGCCCATCAGTGAGAATGTAAGATGAGTCAGTCACAACCTCTGTTAGAGGTCACCAATCTGACCCGTGAATTCCCTGCGGGCGAATCTACAGTGCAGATTCTCAAAGGCATTGATCTGAAGATTTACCCAGGTGAATTGGTTGCAATTGTGGGTCAGTCAGGTTCTGGAAAATCCACCCTCATGAATATTTTGGGCTGTCTGGATCAACCCACCACAGGCAGCTACAAAGTCAAAGGACGTGAAACCCCACAACTTGAAGCCGATGAACTGGCACAGTTGCGTCGTGAATATTTTGGTTTTATTTTCCAACGCTATCATTTATTAGGCGATTTAAGCGCTGCAGGCAACGTCGAAGTGCCTGCAATTTATGCAGGTGCCGATGTTGAAGAACGACAAGCACGCGCGACTGCGCTGCTCAGTGACTTAGGTCTAGCCGATAAAACCCAAAACCGCCCAAGTCAGCTTTCAGGTGGACAACAACAACGTGTATCCATTGCACGTGCCTTGATGAATGGTGGCGATGTGATTCTTGCCGATGAACCCACAGGTGCACTCGACAAGAATAGCGGTATTGAAGTGATGCGGATTTTGCGTGAGCTAAATACCAAAGGTCACACCATCATCTTGGTCACACATGACCATAATGTCGCTAAAAATGCCACACGGATTATTGAAATCAGTGACGGGCTTATTATTTCTGATCAGCCCAACACACCTGCCGATCAAGATGATATTACCCAACAAACCTTGCAACATCCGCCACAAAAAAGAACTTCAGCTTGGCGTTCTGTATTTGATCGTTTAGGTGAAGCCTTCCGCATGGCGCTACTGGCGATGAATGCGCATCGCATGCGCACCTTTTTAACCATGCTCGGGATTATTATCGGGATCGCTTCGGTTGTATCTGTTGTGGCACTGGGCAATGGTTCACAGAAACAAATTTTAGAAAACATCAGCAGTTTAGGCACCAATACCATCACCGTGTTTCAAGGGCGTGGTTTTGGTGATACCTCGCGCTCATCTCAGCTTAAAACCCTAATTCCTGCCGATGCCGATGCTTTGGCAGAACAACCTTATGTGGATGGGGTCAGCCCATCGGTCAATAGCAACGTCACAGTACGTTTTAAAGACACCGAGGCTTCTGCCACAGTCAATGGTGTGAGCGAAGACTTTTTCTATGTGCGCGGCATGAACTTCCAGTCGGGTCAGCCTTTTGACAAACACAGCGTGCTGGAACAAGCGCAAGATGTGGTGATTGATCACAACACCAAAAATACATTTTTTAGTGATGGCAGCAACCCTGTCGGGCAAGTAATTTTATTGGGCAGCGTACCCAGCCGTATTATTGGCGTGGTCGAAGAACAAAAAAGCATGATGGGCAATGCCGACAGCTTAAATGTGTATTTGCCCTACTCTACGGTAATGAGCCGCATGCTTGGCCAAAGCCATGTGCGCAGCATTATTGTACGAGTCAAAGATGAATATCCAAGTGCTGCAGCAGAAAATGCCATCCTAAGTCTGTTGGTACAGCGTCATGGTGCGCAGGATGTATTTACTCAAAATGCCGACAGTATCCGTGAAACCATCCAACAAACTACCGCCACCATGACCTTACTGGTTTCTGCTATTGCAGTGATTTCACTGGTGGTCGGTGGAATTGGCGTAATGAACATCATGTTGGTCTCTGTCACAGAACGCACCCAAGAAATTGGGGTACGCATGGCAGTCGGCGCACGACAAAGCGATATTTTGCAGCAATTTTTAATTGAAGCCATTTTAGTGTGTATTTTAGGCGGTGTACTTGGCGTCTTGCTCGCACTCGGAATTGGGCAATTGATTAATCATGTGGCAGGTGGAACCTTTCAAATGGCGTACTCCACCACCTCGATTGTAGCCGCTTTTGTCTGTTCAAGCCTGATTGGAATTGTGTTCGGTTTTATTCCTGCACGTAATGCTGCCCAACTGAACCCTGTCGATGCGCTATCTAGAGAATAAGGAATTAGAGTAAGGAATGATGATGCGATTTAACCAGAAGTCACGACAATTCAGCCAACTCGTCACTGCGCTTTTTCTTGGCAGCAGCTTAGTGGGTTGTGCAGCCGTAGTCAAAACACCTTATCAGGCACCTGCTGCAAATATTCCTCAACAGTTTGAGCAGCAGCAAAAAAGCCAGCAAGTCCTTGCACAACTAAATACAGACCGTTGGTGGACACTCTTTCACGATGCTGCTTTAAATCAATTGGTTGAACAAGTCTTGGCGCGTAACAGTGACCTCGCGGTTGCAGGACTGAATTTACAACAAGCCAGATTACAAGCAAAACAAAGCCAAAGTCAGCAAGGTGTCCGGATTGGCAATGCAGGTATTTCTACAGGGCATCAATTTAGTTTAGAGGGCAATGGTGATACAGCGCGTGGGATTTCGCTGAATTATCCCGGACTGAGCTATGAATTGGACTTATTCGGTAAACTTGCCAATCAGACTGAAGCTGCACGTTGGGAAGCCTTAGCCACCGAACAAGACTTACAAGCCACCGTACAAAGCCTGATTGCAACCACTGCCAATTTATATTGGCAATTGGGTTATTTAAATGAACGCTATGTTGTCGCACAACAAAACCTTGCCAGTACGCAAAAAACGTATCAATTGGTCAGTGCGCAATATCGCGCGGGTGCAGTTTCAGGATTGGATTTAAACCAAGCCGAACAAGCCCTGCAAAGTCAAAAATCAACCTTGAGCCAAATTGCACAGCAAAAAGTTGAAACACGCACCGCCTTGGCAGTTTTACTGCATCAACCTGTGCAAATGTTGAATATCAATGAACCACAGAGTTTAGCCGCTGTTCGTTTACCGAATATTACTGCTGGCTTACCTGCAGAACTGCTGTCACGTCGTCCCGACTTACGTGCAGCCGAATTACGTTTACGTAAAGCCTTGGCCAATAAAGATGCCAATCGAGCCAGTTATTACCCATCCATCAGTCTTACAGGCACACTCAGTACAGGTGTCGGTACAGGCGCGCATACCTCTTTAAGCGATGCCCTAAAAAACCCAATTGCCACTTTAGGTGCAGGTTTAACCCTGCCATTTTTGCAATGGAATGATATGCAGCGCGATCTAAAAGTGAATGCTTTGGAATATGAAAAAGCCATTGTGCAATATCGACAAACTTTATATAAAGCCTTTGCCGATGTCGAAAATGCACTGTCAGCACGAACCGCGCTGAATCAACAAGTCGCGCTGCAAAGCCGCAATTTAGCACTGGCAGAGAAAACTGAACGCTTAACTGAGGTGCGTTATCGGCATGGTGCGATTGCCTTAAAAAACCTGCTAGATGCACAAGAAACCACCCGCAATGCACGTTTAAGTTTATTGCAGACCAAGCAAAACCAATACAACGCCTATGTGACTTTATTGCAAGCGTTGGGTGGTAGTCCGATTCAAAACATTCAATAATGCAAGAGTTGATCTAAATTGATCACGATAAAAAAAGCCTGTGGATGATTTTAAACATCCACAGGCTTTTGCTTGCTTTGTATATAAACTTTGAAATTAAGTTTTCTCAGATAATAACGCTTCTTTACTTAATACTTGATGGCTACTGGTCGCAATTGGCAAACTGACTTTAAAAGTCGTTCCCACACCTTCTTTCGATTCCACCACAATTTGCCCGTGGTTCAAATCGACAAAACGCTTACACAACACCAAACCTAAACCAATACCCTTTTCACCTGCAGTGCCTTTAAAACTAACAGTAAGTTTAGGCTCGAACAGCGTTTCGAGTTGTTGTGCAGTCATGCCCAAACCCGTATCTTGAATATAAATATCCACACTGGTTTCTGTTTGCTCTGCACGTAAAATGACTTTGCCTGTACCATCGGTAAAGGTAAATTTCAGCGCATTCGACACCAAATTTTGAATCACCGAGGTAATCATATTGATGTCGGCATAAACTTTAATGCCTTCTTCAACTTGATCAATCAGTTCAATATTTTTCTTGATTGCCAAACTTTTCAACACATCGCAAACAATTTTGGTCGATTGCTTTAACTCAAAATTAATTGGGTGATACACAAAGCGTCCACCCTCTGCCATCGCCCAATTCAATAAACTTTCTAGCAAGTTATAGGTCGATTGTGCTGTGTCGAATAAATAGTCGGCAATATTTTGAATACTAGAATCATCCAAAGTTTCGCGCTCTTGCGCTAAAACTTCCGAAAACCCCAATAAGCCATGAAATGGCGCGCGCAAATCATGCGCAATAATTTGGAAAAATTTGGTTTTACTAAAATTCAATGCAGACTGCTGTTCATACAGTTCTTTTAAGCTTGCATAATCAACTTTTAATTCAATATAACGCACCAAACCTGTAGCAAACTCCGCCACTGTCGGCAAAGCACCTAAACTAAACGCTTCTTCACGATGATCAAATAACAACAACTGCCCAATCGACTCGCCATCGGTTTTGAGTAAATCCAGTGCAATTAAACGAGCCGCTTCTATCCCCAAACTTGCAATATGCTGCACAAAATTCGCATATTGAGGATGTTGAGGTTCAATCAGTTGCTGACCTTGAAAGAAAACGTCTAACTGTGCGGTTGGATTGGCATGAAAAGCTTTAAAAACTTGATTGGTGGAATACCAGATATATGGCTCATTTTTAAAAGTCAAAATGGCATGATCGACTTGCAACATTTGACGGGCAAACTTCAAAAAACCATCAATTTGGTTAGTTGGCGTATGTACGCCCAATAATAACGAGAGTGTGCAAGCACTGAGTTGCTCCGTTTCGGGACCAATTTCAAGCAACTGTATTTTCATTTTTGCCTCGTTAATTAAAGTTTGACACGTTATGAATTATTTTCTCTTCAAAATTCGTCCATTGAATTCAGAGTTAACCTACAAACTTTAACACAAAACATAAGCTTTCAAACTAATTTAAAAAACTGCGTAACAACTCGGCATTTCTTCTTTACTACTTGATTTTTTCATCTATGGATTAACAAGGGTTTAGCTCACGCTTGATTATGATTTTTGATGGATCAAACGGTGCTACAAACCCGCTAAAAAATACGCTTATTTTTGTAAAATTTGGACCATAAAAATAGATCTAAACTTTTAAAATATAAATCAGGCTTTTTATCTGTAGATTTCCCTCCGTTTTTGAAGAAAATCTCAACTTCTATACAAGAGTTTACATTGCATCACACTGTAAAAAATAGAAGCAACATATTGATAAACATATAAAATAAATAGAATAAATATATCCACCTATCATTTTCATCGGTTATTTATCAAACATTCGACTTAAGTCGAACCCTCAACTGGTTAATTTATAATAAAATATACATATATTTTTGATGTCATATCTTCATCATACGATTTGATTAGTATTTCAACAGTAAATACTCAAGGCGATTTTTAGGTTTAAATAGGCTCATTTTTACATTAAGCCGTGTCTTGACTCGCACAAATGCGACACATCATTTCGTAGCGAAATGGCGTCATCACTGTAATTACGTTGACTGAAATGCATAGAGAGTCGATACTCTCAAGGTTAAATTAGGCAAATCGGTTCGCAGGGGCTGAGTCATCATCTCGCTCCTAAAAAACTCAATCAAAGCAAGGGGCTATATATGGCTGGTGGAAAGTCAAAAATCATTTACACACTGACCGATGAGGCGCCATTGTTGGCGACCTACTCTCTACTGCCGATCATTGAGACCTTTACTAAGCCTGCTGGCATCGAGATTGTCAAGAGTGATATCTCTGTAGCAGCACGCGTACTCTCTGAATTCTCGGAATACCTAAGCGAAGAACAGAAGGTAGCCGACAACCTCGCAGAGCTTGGACGTCTCACGCAAGATCCAGATACCAATATCATCAAACTTCCAAACATCAGTGCTTCAGTTGCTCAGTTAATTGCATGTATCAAGGAATTACAAGCAAAAGGCTATGCAATTCCTGACTATCCTGAAAATGCGGATACTGAAGAAGAGAAAGCTTTACTCGCTCGTTTTGGTAAATGCTTAGGTTCAGCAGTAAACCCTGTATTACGTGAAGGTAACTCTGACCGTCGTGCACCTGCTGCAGTGAAAAACTATGCAAAAAAACACCCTCACTCTATGGGTGAATGGAAGCAATGGTCACAAACTCACGTTTCACACATGGATGAAGGTGACTTCTACCATGGCGAAAAATCAATGACGCTTGACCGCGCACGTAACGTAAAAATGGAACTCATCACTCATTCTGGTGAAACCATTGTATTGAAAGAAAAAGTAGCGTTACTTGATGGCGAAATCATCGATTCTATGTTCATGAGCAAGAAAGCGCTTTGCGACTTCTATGAAAAAGAATTGGATGATTGTAAAGAAGCAGGCATTTTGTTCTCTTTACACGTAAAAGCGACCATGATGAAAGTTTCACACCCGATTGTATTCGGTCACTGTGTGAAAATTTACTATAAAGAAGCGTTTGAAAAACACGGTAAATTGTTTGAAGAACTTGGCATTAACGTCAACAACGGTATGGCAGGTCTTTATGAAAAGATCGAAACCTTACCAACTTCTTTACGTGAAGAAATCATCGAAGATTTACACGCATGCCAAGAACACCGCCCTGCACTTGCAATGGTGGATTCTGCAAAAGGCATCACCAACTTCCACTCTCCAAACGACGTAATTGTAGATGCTTCTATGCCTGCAATGATTCGTGGTGGCGGTAAAATGTGGGGTGCTGACGGTAAACCTTACGACTGTAAAGCAGTAATGCCTGAATCTACTTTCGCGCGTATTTACCAAGAAATGATCAATTTCTGTAAGTGGAATGGTAACTTCGACCCACGTACGATGGGTACTGTGCCAAACGTAGGTTTGATGGCGCAAAAAGCTGAAGAATACGGCTCACACGACAAGACTTTTGAAGTTCCTGCTGCAGGTGTTGCAAACATCACTGATATTGACACTGGTGAAGTGTTGATGACTCAAAACGTAGAAGAAGGCGACATCTGGCGTATGTGTCAGGTGAAAGATGCACCTATTCGCGACTGGGTTAAACTTGCAGTAACACGTGCACGTAACTCTGGTATGCCAGCAATTTTCTGGTTAGACCCGTACCGTCCACACGAAAACGAAGTGATCAAGAAAGTTCAAAAATACTTAAAAGATCACGACACGACTGGTTTAGATATTCAAATCATGTCACAAGTTCGTGCGATGCGTTATACACTTGAGCGTGTTGCGCGTGGTTTAGACACCATTTCTGTAACAGGTAACATCTTACGTGACTACCTCACTGACTTGTTCCCAATTATGGAGCTTGGTACTTCTGCGAAAATGTTATCTATCGTTCCGTTAATGGCGGGTGGTGGTATGTACGAAACTGGTGCGGGTGGTTCTGCGCCTAAACACGTACAACAACTTGTTGAAGAAAACCACTTACGTTGGGATTCATTAGGTGAGTTCCTTGCGCTTGCTGCTTCTTTAGAAGAAATGGGTATTAAAGAAGATAATACTCGTGCGAAATTACTTGCATCAACTCTTGATCAAGCGACCAGCAAATTACTTGATAACGACAAGTCTCCATCACGTCGTACTGGCGAACTGGACAACCGTGGCAGCCACTTCTACTTGGCAAAATTCTGGGCAGAAGCACTTGCTGCTCAAGATGAAGATGCTGAGTTGAAAGCGAAGTTTGCACCACTTGCACAAGCTTTAGCTGCAAACGAAGACAAAATTGTTGCTGAACTTGCGGAAGTACAAGGTAAATCGGTTGATATCGGTGGTTACTACGCAGTAGATCAAGCTAAAGTGAATGCAGTAATGCGTCCAAGCGCAACATTCAATGCTGCTCTTGATGCAGCTCAATAAGATGATGCAAAACTAACCTAAGTTAGTGATGTAAAAAACCAGCGCTTCGGCGCTGGTTTTTTTACACCCTCATTTATATAGTGTTATGACAACTATTTCATTTTATGCTTAGATCTAAATTTTATGAATGTGAGTTATCAAAGGTTAGGATTTTTCATTCAACTAGAGCCATAAAATAAGGAAAACCTAAAATGGCAAATTCGTGGGGAATACCAAAGCACATAGAAGATGCGGTCTTGGAGCGAGACCTGTGCTGTGTATATTGCGGCAAAAAGTTTGGCACTGAAAGAGCTAATAAGAAGTCTTGGGAACACATTATCAACGATATAAGAATTACAACCTTATCCAATATTGCATTGTGCTGTATTGGCTGCAATGCATCTAAAGGCAATAAAGACTTAGCAACTTGGCTCCATTCTGAGAATGCTCGAAAAAGAGGCGTCACCACTGAGACAATTGCAGATGTCATCAAAGTAGCTTTAGATAGTGAATAAAGCTTTTAAGTACTACAAGCCCTATAAGACACCCGATCAATCACATTTGATTATTGTATTGATCTAATAATTTAAGCTTAGCATCTGATTCCACCATGAGTACCAATGAAAAATCAGGTACTCATTTGGGTACTCATTTTCCAAAGTGACCACCTGAATTGTGGCTAATGGAATCATTAAGACTGGAGCTAAAAAATGGCACAACCCATTAATATACAGACAATAAAAAAGCCCCCAAGTCTTAATATGCTTGAGGGCTTTTCCTTTATATGGTCCCGAGGGTCGGACTCGAACCGACACGTCATCTCTGACAGCGGATTTTGAGTCCGCCGCGTCTACCAATTTCACCACCTCGGGTAGGTGTTGATGGGTATAATAAACTTTTTTGACAGCTTGTCAACGCAAGTTTTTTGCAATTGTTTAAAATTAAATCAGCTGTCATTTTTTTGATTTATAATCGACCAATTTCATCCATAAAACCTAAAAAAGCATATACTAGGCGCAGTTTTCCCAGTGTTCTAACTTGTTTTTATCATGCAGCTTTCTGACTTTAATTTTAATCTCCCCGATGAACTCATTGCTCGTTACCCACTAGCAAGTCGTAGCGCCTCTCGTCTGCTGCATCTTGATGCTCAAGGTCAGTATCATGACCATCAATTTACCGACCTACTGAATTTACTCGAAGCGGGCGATTTACTGGTACTTAACGATACCAAAGTCATGAAAGCGCGTCTTAAAGGTAAACGTGCCACAGGCGGTGCAGTGGAAGTCTTGGTAGAACGTCTGCAAGATCAATTTATTGCCCATTGCCATATTAAAGCCAGCAACTCACCAAAAGCAGGTGCAGAACTGTTTATTGGGCCTGATGCTGTAAAAGTGACCGTACAAGGTCGCCATGAAAACTTATTTATTGTCGAGTTTTCGCAGCCTATTTTAGACGTATTGGATGCCTACGGTCAGTTGCCGATTCCACCCTACTTTAACCGCGAAGCAGAAGCGATTGATACCGAGCGTTATCAAACCGTATTTAACGACCCAACAAAACTCGCTAGTATTGCCGCACCCACTGCCAGCTTGCACTTTGATGAAGCCTTACTGCAACAGCTAGCAGATAAAGGCATTCAAAAAACCTTTGTGACCTTGCATGTGGGCGCAGGCACATTCCTGCCTGTACGTACCGATGATATTGCCAATCACATCATGCACAGTGAATGGTGTGAAGTTTCTGAAGCTGCCGTAGCGCTGATTCGTGAAACCAAAGCACGAGGTAATAAAGTTATTTCAGTGGGTACAACTGCTACCCGTGCCGTGGAAAGTGCAGCTCAAGCCCATGCAGGCGAACTTGCGGCTTGGTCGGGTGATACGCAAATTTTTATCTACCCAGGTTATCAATTTAAAGTGGTGGATCGTTTGATTACCAATTTCCACTTGCCTGAATCCACCTTATTAATGTTGGTATCTGCGCTTTCAAGCCGTGAAAATGTCATGCGGGCGTATCAACATGCTGTGGCGGAACGCTATCGTTTCTTTAGCTATGGCGATGCCATGCTGATTGATCAAGCTCAGACTTAATTTTCAAACTGTAAAAGAAACCGCCATGCCGCTCGATTCCGTGCAACACTCCATTCATATTCGACGCAAGAAGAATCAACGGGTATTTCGTAATATCGCGCGGTTATGGGATATTGGAAAAAAAGCACAAAGCCATCAAGATATTTTAGATGGCTTACACCCTTGGCAAGATGACATCACCCTCAAGTTTGAAAATGTTTTGCCTGTCCTGCTTGGCATTATAGGTGTGTTGTTCTGTTTATTGCTCTTGATTCAACCGAGTAATATTTGGCTGCAATTCTGCTTGCTGATTGGGTTAGGCTGTATCTTCTGGGCATTTATTACCTATGAACAAGACGACCCCATTGAAGAAGTCATCACTTTTTTAGAACAAGAAAGCATTGCACAGCGCTATCAACTGGCATGGCAGCAACCACCGCAACATCTTGCCCGAACCCTACAACCCGTTTATTTGATTGCTCATTTAAAAAGTCTGTTTCCCTTGTTTAATTTAGGGAATCTGTCCAATGAAATTCGCCGTTACGCCAGTACTGTTTGGCAAGATCAACAAGGCAAGCAACATCAGGTTTTGGTCTTTGAATATCGCTATGTCAGTGAAACCCGCATTAAAGATCAAAATGGCAATGACTATAAAGTGCGTGAAGTGGTGCGGCATTTATCGGGCGTATTTGTCTTTGATGTGCAGCTACAAGGTTTAGCCGTTACCTCAAACAATAAAACCTTTGGTGCGCCTTATCATGTGCCGTGGCATACCAGTGACATTCGCCTGAATCAAAAACTCAACTTTTTTGGCAGTGATGCAATTCAACTGGCGCGTACGCTCAGCCCTGCAATGGTGTTAAAACTGGATGATTTTTTTCAGCATCAGCAAGGTGATTTGTTATTTCACCCTGAGCGGAACACGCTCTGTTTTTTAGGTAATCGCAACTTGTTTGAAATTTCCAGTAAAGCAAAAAATATTCAAGATATTTCCGCATTGCGTGGACACTTACGCACTTTTAAATTACCTTATTTAGAACAATTACAGACAGATTTGATTGATTTTCTGGACTAAGAAAATCGTCTTGGGGCAAAACATGGGTATCGCAATTTTTCTTTTGGTTGTCATCGTCTTGGTGATGCTGGGCATCATGATTCGTAACAACATCGTACGCCACCACAACGCCACCATCCGCGCTTGGGCAGATGTGACCAGTTTTGAACGACAGAAGTTAAAAACGCTTGAAGAACTTGCGCCAGTGGTCGAACAATATGCAGGTATGGAAAAAGGCACTTTAGAAAAAGTGACTGAACTGCGCCAAAATATTATGAACCTAAACATCAACAATGCCGATGTCAGCCAATTACAACGTGTTGAAGCCTTGAGCAAAGAATTGATGCGCAGCTTGAATGTGGTGGTCGAAAATTATCCTGAACTCAAAGCCGACCAATTGTATTTAAAAATGATGCATGAAATTGATGAGCAGAACGAAAATGTCGGTGCTGCGATTACTATTTATAACCGCAATGTCGAGTTGTTTAATAACTATATTCAGGTCTTTCCCAACAACATGATCAACACTGCAACCACAGCGAAAAAACCTGTGCGCGCCTTTCGGGACAACAGTGCAGCACAAAGTTTTGATTATCGTCCAAACTTTTAAGCCATTTAATTCTAAGCCGCTCCTTTGAAATTATTTATAAAAACAGCAAGCACGAAGCTTGCTGTTTTTTCAGATTTCGACTAAACACAAGACTGTGTCAGATACTGCACCTGATTACGTCCTTTGTTTTTTGCCAAATACAACAATTCATCGGCTGAATGCAGAAAATCGACCACATTGTGATACTGCTGATTTTGGTGATAGCTATTTACACCAATACTCACAGTAACTTGGGTCGTCTCCCCTGTCTTGGTATGTGGAATTTCCAGCGCATATACTGCCTGTCTAAAGTTTTCAGCAAGTTGTACAGCATCTGCCAATGGTGTTTCAGGCAACAGCACCACAAACTCTTCGCCACCAAAGCGAGCCACAAAGTCAGATGCACGCGCAAAGTGTTGTTTAAGCAACTGCGCCACACTAATCAAACAATGATCACCCTGTAAATGTCCATAATTGTCGTTATAAGGCTTGAAATGGTCGATGTCGATAAACAAGAGAGACAATGCATGTTGATGACGCACAGCACGTTTAAATTCGTTTTCTATACGCTCACTGAGCGCCTTTCGATTGGCAACCAAGGTCAGCGGGTCTTGTAAGCTCAAAGCCAGATTTTTGCGACTCAACGCTTCGAGTTCCAACTCCATTTGTTTACGCGCAGAAATATCAAACATAAACCCAATAATCGCCACAGTTTCGTTATTTTCACGAATCACATGCACCACATCACGAATCCAGACATAATCTCCTGTAGCGGTTAAGGCACGATAATCCGCTTCGTGGTCTGTGCCTTGATCGGACAGACTCACACACATATTCACGGTCTTGTCCCGATCTTCAGGATGCATCCGATCAATCCAATCTTGTGCAGTTTTCCAGCTGTCTTGCGTCCAACCCAGTAAAGACTCAATTTGTGGGCCAATATAGCTAAAAGCTTTGGTTTTCCAGTTAATCTGCCACGGAATTGCATTCGTGGTTTCCAAAAGTGTTTTATAGAATTGGTCTTCTTTTAGTGCACTGTTTAATTCACTCATAGCCCACCTCTATGAATTGATTTTAATTACAATTTAACAACTTAAGTGAGCTTTGACTACAATTTGTTTTGTCTTATTGACATTTTTCTCAGCTTTGACACAATCATGAGGTTGAGCAAAATATAAACAACAATTGCTCAAAACATAAATCCCAAAATAAAAAGTAAGCCGATAAAATGTTAGAACATATTCAGAACCTGAAAAACACCCTCATTCAAGAGTTTTTCCAACTCTATGAGCAATATGAACAAGACCAAATTTATGCCTGTGTACTGGTCTTTAATGAATATCTTGGGGTCGATTATTTAGCTGTTTCAAGCCAACGCAGCCTGTTTAATGAACAGGAAGATGAAGCACAATATTTATCTGAAGTAAATAAATGGAATTTGACATACTCCCACCACTTTCGTTTTCACTCAAGTGGGGGATTCTAAAAGCAAAGCTCTTAGGCGACTTCCTCACGGATTTCGCTTGCTTTCTGCTTCTTAGGGCGACCTTTACCGCATCCACCC
>NZ_VPBI01000028.1:0-26267 GCF_013418795.1 Acinetobacter sp. YH12120
CGACTCATGAGTGCTCGGTTATATGCGGGCCAATTGGTTGTACGGTAGATTTTGTGTGTAGGCTTCTTCATTTGAAAATTATATCGCTGAAAAAGCCTTTACAGATAGGTTTGTGCAACAAAGCCGTTTCAGATGATGATTTTTTCTTGGATCAGGGCTTATATTTTAAAAGTATTTTTGGCACTCTGAATCACTTGTTGGTCGGTGAGCATCATTTGTGGTTTCCACGTTTTGCTTTGCACCACTCACCAATTTTGCCATTAGATAGTATTGTGGAAACCAACAGAACACAGCTTGTTGAGCAACTTGAAAAGAAGGCTGAAAACTGGATTTATTTTTTAAATCAGGTGGATGAGAAAGTTTTTCATCAAGAGCTGCACTATAAAACATCAACTGGCGTGGAGATGCACTTACCCTATGCTGCAACCCTAATGCATGTGTTCAATCATGCAACTCATCATCGTGGGCAAATTACCGCGGCTTTAACCGCAATGGGATATGTCTGTCCTGAGCTGGATTTAATTTATATGTTGCTAGAAGACCAGACTAAGAAGTAAATTGAATGAAACGATTAGAAATTTTATGTCTAGTGATTTTAATTTTTCTGATTTTATATCTGATTCAGTGGGTATTTCATGGTTTTCCAACAGCGCATTAAAAGTAATTTTAATTGATGTGTAAATTCGAGTACTGACTTTTTGAAGTACACACCAAAAGAGCGCATTACGCGCTCTTTTGATTTACATCTGCTTAGAATATTTTAGTAGTCAAAACTAAAATATTCTGGTGCTAATGCAGTCATGGTTTTAGATGGATTAACCATTGCTTCTGCATGACCTTGAGTACGTGGCAATAAACGCTCAAAGTAGAAATCGGCAACTTTGATTTTGGCTTTATAGAACTCAGGTGTTTCCTGACCATTGCCTTCAGCCAATTTGGTCGAAGCCACAGCCGCTTGTTGCGCCCAGAAATAAGCCATCATGACATAACCAGAGAACATCAAGAAGTCCACTGAAGCACTGGATACGATGTCACGGTCTTTACGTGCTGCCAACATAATGCGCACGGTTAATGCGTTCCATTGAGCACATAGCTTGGTTAAGTCCCATGCAAAACGACGCATGTATTTGTTACGTGCATGCTGACCACAGAATTTCAAAATTTCAGCGGTGTAGTCACGAATCACTTTGCCCTTAGAGCTTAACAACACTTTGCGACCAATCAAGTCGAGCGCCTGAACGCCAGTTGTACCTTCATACAGGGTAGAAATACGTGAATCACGTACAATTTGCTCCATGCCCCATTCTTTAATATAGCCATGACCGCCGTACACTTGCATGCCGTGGTTGGCAGCTTCATAACCCATTTCAGTTAAGAAGCCTTTTAAGATTGGGGTATAGAAACCTAAATGGTCATCATGCGCTTCAAAAGCTGCAGTATCACCACGCATTAAAGCGTCGTTCATTTTATCTGCCAATTGTGCAGCATGATAAATCATGGCACGACCACCTTCTGCCACGGCTTTTTGCGTTAAGAGCATACGACGTACATCGGCGTGGTGAATGATTGCATCAGCTACTTTTTCAGGGTCTTTTTTACCTGAAAGCGCACGCATTGACATACGTTCTTTGGCATACGGTAATGCACCTTGGAATGCCAATTCTGCATGGCAAATCCCCTGAATTGCTGTACCAATACGTGCAGTATTCATAAAGGTAAACATGGCATGTAAGCCTTTGTTTGGTTCACCAATCAAATAACCCACGGCATTGTCAAAGTTCAGGACTGCAGTTGCAGACGCGCGAATCCCCATTTTGTGTTCAATAGAGCCACAAGTGACAGGATTACGCTCACCCACCGTACCTTCTGCGGTTGGCAAGAATTTCGGTACGATAAATAATGAAATACCTTTTGTGCCTGCAGGCGCATCTGGGAGGCGTGCTAACACAATATGAATGATGTTTTCAGTCAGGTCATGTTCGCCTGCAGAAATAAAGATTTTGGTACCTGAAATCGCATACGTACCATCGGCTTGTGGTTCTGCTTTGGTTTTTACCTGACCTAAGTCGGTACCACATTGTGGTTCAGTCAAACACATGGTGCCTGACCAAGTACCTGCAACCAAGTGCGGTAAATAGGTATCTTTTTGCGCGTCTGTACCAAATTGCATAATGGTGTTGATACAACCCACGCTTAAACCTGGATACATTTGGAATGACCAGTTTGCTGTACCCATCATTTCAGATTTGATGAGGTTTAGCGACATTGGCAGGTTTTGACCGCCGTATTGTTCAGGGTAAGACAGACCTTGCCAGCCACCTTGCACAAATTGGTCATAGGCTTCTTTAAAGCCTTTCGGTGTGGTCACATTGCCATTTTCAAAATGACAGCCTTCTTCATCGCCTGATTGATTAAGAGGAGAAAGTACATTTTCACAGAAATCTGCTGCACCTTCCAAAATCATATCGACTGTATCTGCGTCCGCAAGTTCACCGTTAGAAAGATTTTTGTAGTGGGTCGGGTAATCAAGCACTTCGTTCATTAAGAAACGAATATCGTGTAATGGGGCTTTATATGCTGGCATAGTCTTAATCCTAATTTAGAAATAGTTTTGGATTATCTGTATCGATATGTTGATTATTCACACTCATGATCAAAAAACATTGATAAGAATAGCGAATAAAAATGTCAGAAATGCGAATAGTGAAAATTATTCACCTTACAAAAACGAATGAAGTGTTATGTTACAATGTATCATAATCTGTACGTTTGAACAGACCAATCTATAATGAATATAAGGTGTTTAGCAATGAAGATACAATTAAAATATTTATCTTTATGTCTTTTTAGTTTAGCTGCTACAGGTTGTTCGCAGCATGTCATTAAGACCAATTCCAATCAGACGGCAAGTATAGAACAAAAGGCAATTACAGGGTTAAATGCCATCTTTGAAACGCCAAGTTATGACTTTCAGGGCAAATTACGGGTACAGAGCAATTTAGTTGAAGCAATACCAAAAGTAGCGGATGCTGCTCCTGCTACACTCGATCCTGTACTTAAAAAGCAATTAGATCAGTATTTAAAACAGCAAAAAGTCCGTTTAAGTACACAAGAAAAACAAAACTTATATACGGCAATGGCTAAGGAACAAAACTCTGCTTCCTATGCTGCAGGGGCAATCGAAAAATCGAGTCCTTTTAATTTTGTGTTGAATGTATTGAATGACACTCAGTTTAGCTACGATGGCTCGGTGCATTATCGGCAAAAAATTGCTGCTTTGAATGTGGCAGCACGTTATGAAAAACCGACACTTTTGGTGCAAATGAAAGTACCGATGGTGGTCGATTTTAATGAATATAAGTTCTATAGGACTTACGCATTGACGGATTCAAAAAAGTATTAAAATACTTTATAAAGTATCTGTGATCAGACGAATTAAACATGCTTCTACAGCAACTTGTACATTACCCATTTATATGGGCTTTCTCATGACAGAACCGAACTCTATTAGCTGCACACAACTTGCCGAGACTTATAACATCTCGCATGATAGTGTAAATCGCTTTCTAGAACGTGAAGACTACACACCTCACGACCTATATCAAGAAGCAATTCAACATATTGATAATAATAAACTTATAGTCAGTATTGATGATACTGTTTTAGATAAACCCTATAGTCAACATATGGACTTGGTTAGCTATTTTTGGTCAGGCAAACACCACCGATCCGTCAAGGGTATTAATCTCATTACCTTGTATGCGACAGATCAGAATGGTCAAAATATTCCAATTAATTTCCGAATTTATGACAAATCTGAAAGTAAAACCAAGAATGATTACTTTATGGATATGTTAAGTGAAGTACTCAGTTGGGGGGCAAAGATTCAATTTATTACAGGTGATAGTTGGTATTCATCGACTGGAAATCTAAAAACCATAAGAAAATATGGTATTCGATTTATGTTTGGTATCGACTGTAACCGTAAGGTTTCCCCAGAAAAAGGACAATGGTTTCAACTGCGTTTATTGCCAAATTTCCATCTGGGTCAAGTGGTCTGGCTCAAAGATTTTGGCTTTGTACAATTATTTAAGACTCAGTTAAAAGAACAGCAGAGGTTTTATATTGTGCATCAAGATGAAGATGATTTATTGTCCTTTGAGGGTTTTCATGAATTACATTCAAGTCATTGGAAAATAGAGCAATATCACCGGGTGATTAAACAGGTTTGTCATATTGAAAAGTTTCAAGTAAGACGATCTAAACTGATTTTGAATCATATTTTTTCAGCCTTGATGGCCTACGTCGAGATACAAAAGAACCAGTTTGAGCGGATCTTTGAAAATGTATATCGTTGGCAGAAGAAATTATTTAGACCAGTTATCAAAAACTTCATTGATGACTTTATTCTCGATAAAAATCATCTGCTACCACAGAGAATCTATAAATAATAGTGCGTAAGTCCTATTCTATACCAATTATTTTTCTTTGTTGCCTTATTTGGTAAATAAAGATAGTCAAAATGACTTTGCCTATATCGACTTTTCTAAATACAAAGCCGATTTTGAGCGGATTAAAGTGGCACAATTTGCCGAATATTTAAAAGCCATGAATGCGGTGCCGTATGTATTGGCAGATTCTAATCACATTCAAAAATTATCTTTAACTGCACAAGAACGTCAGCAAAAAATTAGTGAAAAAATACGTTTGAACAGTAGCTTGGAAGATATGTTGCTGCAGCTTGCCATGTTTGATCAGGTCAATGCACCGTATTTGCAACAGACCGTATTGGGGCAGGCGACCACAACTGAAGATGCTACTGAGCAAGTTGAAACTACACAAGATACATCAGCCAAAGAAAGTGCTGAAGACTACTTAAAACACAATGAAACTGCTGAAGATTATGGTATGAGCCAAGAGGCTTTTGTGGCTTATCAAGCCACCCTTGCTTTGCGTGATTTGGTCAGTCAGAAGTTTTATGCAACTGAAACGACAGCGAATAACGCAGCAGATTATTCAGCAGATGCTCGTGAAGATGCCACGCTTGCGGCTGAACAAGCCGTTCAGGCAGCGGCTGAGCAGGCTGAAGATTCAGCAACCACCGCAAGTATGCTAAGCGAACAAGACTGTCAGCGTTTGATCGAAACAGCAAAAACAGCCAAAGTTGGAGATTTAACCTACTGTGCTTATGCCTATGAATTAGAAGCATTTAGCCCAAGTCGTGCTGAGCAGGCACAATCGGTTTTAGATGAGCACTTTGCTTCACCGCAAGAAAAGCTAGCTAAAGTTTTTGAACCATACCGTTCGGAACAATTGGTCGATGCCGCCGCTTTTGCAGCTTTGTGGCAAAAACATCAGGCTGAAATTCAGCAGATTATGAACGCTACACCTAAAGATAAAAAAACACCGATTCAAATTGATGTGGCTTTAGATGATCAGGGGCGTGCTGCAAAAATTGATTATGCGTTGCAATTTAAACGCGAAAATTACGGCACAATTCATGTGTATAACGATGTCAGCATTGCGAATTATGGGCAAGCCAGCAAAATTGACCGTAGTGCGCTGCGTCAAGCCAAATCCATTCAAGAGGTCAGCAAAGACTCAATTTTAGAAAAATGGGTGACAAATTTAGGGCGGACTTTGGAGCAGGAAACTGCAGAAAATAAAGATAAGACCACTGTAAAACCTGCCTTAAGTTATGATGAAGAATTGGCGCAGTTGGCGCAAAAAACCTATCAACAAACAGAATCTTTTAGTCAGACTTATCAGACTTTATTTTTAGTGCACATGGCAGCAGAGCAAAGTACGTGGGTAAAAAATATTAGTCCACAAACCTTGCAGGAAATGGCAGAAGTGTATGCCTATTGGTTCAGTGATGAGCGCTACTATGACCCGAAAGGTGCCGCGCTAAAACGGATTGAAGCTTTACAAGCCAAGCATCATTTAGAAGAAGATGAGCAATTCAATAATGCAATTGGTCGTCGTATCAATAATTTGATTGAAGATGCAGTCGATGAAAATAAAGTCGCACTTGAATGGCGTAAGCTGAAACAGCAGTACAAGCAACCACAACAGATATTTGCTCAGCAATATTTAAAAGCCTATGAAGCAGCTTATGATTGGGATGTGCCTGACTTGGAGAATTTAAAGAAAACGGCACACATTTTGGGGCAGACGTATGTTGATCGTCAGCAGGGCAAATTGAGCCAAAATTCAATTCGCACTTTAACTGAAGATCAGGCTGAACAGATTGATTATGAGTTATATATGGATGTGTATGAAGATATGCAGAAATTTGTAAAATAAACCGTGGGTGAAAAATGGGCAATCAGCGTTCAACAAGATTGCCCAGTTTAAATAAAAAAATAGCCCTTTGCTGCTCAAGGGCTATTTTTATTTGGTGATGATTTAGAGGAAATCTTTTAATTCAGGTTTCACGCCATTCCAAATATAAAAAGATTCAATCGCCTGTCCGACCAGCATGCCAAAACCTTCTGAGGTCGGTACGCCACGCGCTTTGGCTTGTTCTAAAAAGCTCGAAGGTTTGCCATAAGCCATTTCATAAGCAAAATTAAACTGCAAACACTCAGGCAAGGTGAGGGCATCTCCCGTTAAGCTGGCAGACGTCGCATTAATGGCTAAATCAAATTGACCTGTTAAATCGGTAAGTGCCATGGCTTGTAATTCTGCTTGCGGTACGGCAGCTTGTAGGTCAGCAACCAGTTGTTCAGCACGGGCAAGGGTGCGGTTGGCAATCACAATTTTTTTTGCGCCTGCTTGTACCAACGGATAAATTACCCCGCGGGTTGCACCACCAGCGCCAATAATCAAAATATCACTGTGCTCTAAATTCCAGCCCAAAGCACGAATGGCATCAACCAAACCCTGACCATCGGTATTGTCGCCATGCAAAACACCATCTTGCATCCACAAGGTATTGACTGCTTTGGCAATTTTGGCACGTTCGGTTAATACGCCACATTGGGCAAATGCTTGCTCTTTAAAAGGCACGGTTACATTCATGCCTACACCGCCCTGATTAAAAAAGTCTGCAACACTGTCTCTAAAACCATCAAGAGGGGCAAGGCGTTTGCTGTATTGCAGGTCAATGCCTGTTTTTTCTGCAAAGGCATGATGCAGTTCAGGAGAACGTGATTGTTCAATTGGGTTGCCAATCACGGCAAATTGTTTGCGCATTTGCCAAAATCCATGTGCTGAAATGTGCATCAATATACGTCAAATTCAGCGCGGACTAAAGCCTATGACGGTATAAAACGGTGGGAGTCTTTGGACTTAAGGATTACAAATCTCTAAAACGGTTTCTAATACCAAAATAGTGGCAATCACGAACATGGCAATGCCCGCTAAAATGCTGCTACTAATGGCTAAGCCATCTGAAAGATGACTTTCAAAAATAAAGGTCATGCAAATTGAGCCAAGTAACATGGCAAAGGTTGCCCAAAATAAAAAGATTTTGTGTTTGAACAGCGGGCTAAACATGCGGATCTCCTGACAGATGTGGCGCAGTGTGACATAAGGCTTTGACAGTTTGATGAATTCGCCTTTGACTCATGGTTTGATGTATGGATAGTTAAATCCTATTTGTGCATGGTCGAATAGGGTGCGCGGTCACATCATCTATTAAAATCCATCCGCACTATCATGACAGTTAATTCATGCTGTGCATATTTATTGATTTGAAAATAAGCAATAAAGTTTGTAAGTAAAAAAGCGATTCGTGGAAGAATCGCTTTTTTGAACCTTGAATGTGATCTTTTTTACACTGCGATGTAGCAAGGTTTCACCAGTCGCGAGCTTTAACTCGTCTTGAGATTTAACCAATCGCGTGGTTTTAAATAATAGTCAGTGAGTTTTTTCTCTGCGGAATCTTCTGCCCATTTAGGACGGTACGACCATCCCGCCAAGTTCGGTAAGCTGACTAAAATGGACTCAATCCGTCCACCTGTCTGCAAGCCAAATAAAGTGCCACGGTCATAGACCAGATTGTATTCCACATAACGTCCACGACGGTAAAGCTGGAACTCACGTTGTGCTTCGGTATAGGCTTTGTCACGATTACGCTCAAAAATAGGCAGAATTGCAGCCAAATAACCGTTACCCACCGCCTGAATATAGTTGAAACAGGTGTCAAAGTCCCATTGATTCAGATCATCAAAAAATAAACCACCCACGCCACGCTGTTCATCACGGTGCTTTAAATAAAAATAGTCATCACACCATTGTTTATGTTCTGCATAGACTTGATCGCCAAAAGGCGCACATAAGTCATGTGCTGTTTGGTGCCATGCCAACACATCTTCATCATTTGGATAAAATGGTGTCAGGTCAAAACCACCACCAAACCACCAAATTGGCGGTTGTCCTTCAGGTTCAGCGACAAATAAACGCACATTGGCGTGCGAGGTGGGTACATGCGGGTTTTTCGGGTGAATTACCAATGATACACCCATCGCTTGCGCAGGTGCGCCTGCAATATTGGGATGACGCTCAGTTGCAGAAGCAGGCAGTTTGGAAATATTGATATGCGAAAACATCACCCCGCCTTTTTCAATGACTGTACCGTTTTGTAAGACACGGGAACGACCACCGCCACCTTCAGGACGTTGCCAGTCATCAATTTCAAACTGTGCGCTTCCGCCACCTGCCTGTTCTTGTTGTTCTAAAGCCGCACAAATTCGCGCCTGCAAATCGAGAAGAAATTCACGTACACGTTGAATATCCGCGTGAGTAGGATGCGACATGGCCACCTCAGGATAAAAATAAAATGGCTTACATCAAAACATAAAACTGTCTAAAAATTAAGGGGTTTATCCAGTTTGCTGCAAATCGCTCAGGCAATTGCGCAAGGTGCTTTGTATTTCAGCATGTATTCCGAGCAAAAGACTAGGTTGATTTCCATGCCTAAGCTCAGCACAATAGTTTTTACAATCTAAATTTTAGTCAGCAGCAATTAACTGAATGGGGCAGAGTGGATGACACAGCAGGCAAATTCTTTAATTCAAAAATACAATGTGCCTGGACCACGTTATACCAGTTATCCAACCGTACCTTATTGGGATGATGCTACTTTTTCAGCCGAGGCATGGCAGCAGACGCTGAAGCGTTCTTTTGATGAATCTAATGCCAGCGAAGGCATTAGTCTGTATATTCATTTGCCATTTTGCGAAAGTCTATGCACTTTTTGTGGCTGTCATAAACGTGTCACCAAACGCCATGAAGTTGAACAGCCATACATTCAGGCGTTATTAAAAGAGTGGGACTTATATTGCCAATTGCTCGAAAGCACTCCCATCATTAAAGAAATTCACTTGGGCGGTGGCACACCAACTTTCTTTTCTGTCGAACATTTGACGCAGCTCATTCAAGGCATTCTGGCAAAAGCCAAAGTGGCAGAACAGCACGAATTTAGTTTTGAAGGTCATCCCAATAACACCACCCGCGAACATTTACAGGCCTTATATGACTTGGGTTTTCGTCGGGTCAGTTATGGCGTGCAGGATTATAATGAAAAAGTGCAGCGCGCCATTCATCGGATGCAGCCTTTTGAGCATGTGCAACGTGTGACCGAGTGGGCGCGTGAAATTGGCTATGATTCTATTTCACATGATTTGGTTTTTGGTTTGCCCTTTCAAAATCTAGACGATGTACTGAATACCATTGAGCAGACCCAACGTTTAATGCCAGACCGTTTGGCATTTTACAGTTATGCGCATGTGCCATGGATTAAAGGCAATGGGCAGCGTGGTTTTAAAGATGAAGATGTACCTAAAGATGAATTAAAACGTCAGTGCTATGAAGAAGGCAAACAGCGTCTTTTGGCCTATGGTTATCATGAAATTGGGATGGATCACTTTGCCTTAGAACGTGATGGTATGTATCAGTCGTTTAAAAATGGTACCTTGCACCGTAATTTTATGGGCTATACCGCATCTAAAACGCAGCTTATGATTGGCTTGGGTGTTTCATCTATTAGCGACAGTTGGTATAGCTTTGCGCAAAATGAAAAAAGCATTGAAGATTATTATGCCCGTTTAGCCTGCAATGAAATTCCTGTGTTTAAAGGGCATGTGCTGGATAGGGAAGATTTGGTAATACGTCAGCATATTTTAAATTTAATGTGCAGCTTTGAAACGTCGTGGGCCAGTCCAGAATTGGCATTTCCTGAAATTGAGCAAGTGCTGCAACAGTTACAGGAAATGCAGGAAGATGAATTACTGCTCATTCAAGATCAGCACATTCAGATTTTGGAAAAAGGTAAACCTTTTGTGCGCAATATTTGTATGGCCTTTGATTTGCGTTTAAAACGCCGTATGCCGAATAATCGTATTTTTTCGATGACGATTTAAGTAAGTTGAGTAGAAATTATTTAATTCAAAAATTAAAAGGTGACTCAGAAGTCACCTTTATCATACATGTGCGCCATGCGTTCGTGTTTGGTTTGCAAATATTCTTCATTGAATGGATTTAGACCCACAGTTAAAGGCACACGGTCTACCACCGTAATCCCTTGTTCCTGTAATGCTTGAATTTTCAAAGGGTTGTTGGTGATTAAGCGCACAGCTTTAACCTGCAAATGATCTAGCATAATGCTGCACATATCATAGCGACGTGCATCGGCAGGTAAATTTAGCATTAAATTGGCATCCACCGTGTCATGTCCTTGATCTTGCAGGGCATAAGCACGAATTTTATTGGTCAAGCCAATCCCGCGACCTTCTTGGCGTAAATATAAAATCACACCTTGTCCTGCGTCATTAATCAGACGTTGAGTGGCTTGAAGCTGTGGGCCACAGTCGCATTTTAAAGACGCGAAAGCATCGCCAGTTAAACATTCTGAGTGAATCCGTACCAGAACGGGCTGGGTTGGCGCAGTGTCCAAACCTTTGGATAATGCCACGTGTTCTTCGCCAGTTTCAGGATCTTGAAATACCGTAATGTTGAATTCACCAAATGCGGTCGGTAATCGTGAGGTTGCGACAAACTTAATCGGCACTGTTTAACTCGTGAAATAGTCGATAAATTGTTTAAAGTATAGCGTAATGCTCAGACATTAGTAGAATAGCGAACACGAATTTATACAGAAGATTTTCTTTTTTGTATAAAGCGCACGATAATGGTTGATAAATAGTTAGATTATTCAGGATAATCTACCCACCCAACGTGTGCCCAACTGAAATCACTGCTCAAAACTACATCGCTAGAAATGTGGCTGATTGAAGGTAATACCATTCGGTTATATGATCGAGTAATTCCCATTGACCTCGCTTAGGATTTGCCAGGCTTTAGAAGGCTTTGCCACATATGCTGTATACAGAAATTCCAACTCAACGCCCTGTAACACCATTGCTCGATGAGATTGACCATCCGCAGCAATTACGTTTACTCGCGCAAAGCCAGCTTCCACAGGTGGCAGATGAGTTACGTCAATTCATTTTGTATGCCGCAGGTCAAAGTGGAGGACACTTTGGCGCAAACTTAGGCGTGATCGAACTGACCGTTGCGCTGCATTATTGCTTTAATACCCCACACGATCGCTTAATTTGGGATGTCGGTCATCAGGCTTATCCGCATAAAGCCCTAACAGGACGCCGCGAGCAACTCACCACCATTCGCGCCAAAGATGGTTTGGCTGCATTCCCTGCGCGTGAAGAATCTATTTTTGATACCTTTGGCGTTGGTCACTCCTCAACAGCAATTTCTGCAGGATTGGGGATGGCGTTGGCACGACGTTATCAACAAAACCCGTGTGAAGTTGTTGCCATTATTGGCGATGGTGCCATGACGGCAGGTATGGCTTTTGAAGCCATGAATGATGCAGTGGCCCACCAAGCCGATATGATGGTGGTGCTGAATGACAACGATATGTCAATTTCATGTAGCACAGGCGGCTTTGCCAAACATCTTGCTGCCATTTGGGAGCGTGGTGAATCGGTTTATGTCAGTGAAACAGGTGAAGCTTACGTGCAGCCACATCCAAAGTGGACGTATAACTCGCGTTTGCACTGTGCTGCTACTGAAGCTGCTGACAACTTATTTAAAGCGATTGGGTTTGATTATTTCGGCCCTTTCGATGGACATGATGTTGAACAACTCACACATGTGTTCAATGCACTGAAAAAACGTAAAGGTCCACGTTTAATTCACGTTTACACCAAAAAAGGCAAAGGTTTTGCGCCTGCCGAAGCCGATCAAATTAAATATCACGCCATTGGTAAAATTCATGCCAAAGCTGCACCAGTTAGCGCACCTAAATATTCTGATGTATTTGGGCAGTGGTTATGTGATCAGGCAGAACAAGATTCACGATTATTGGCAATTACGCCAGCCATGTGCGAAGGTTCGGGCATGGTGCAATTTGCCAAACAATTCCCAGAACGCTATTTTGATGTCGCGATTGCCGAACAGCATGCGGTGACTTTGGCTGCGGGTATGGCCTGTGAAGGTTTGAAGCCTGTGGTGGCGATTTACTCTACCTTCTTGCAGCGTGGTTATGACCAACTGATTCATGATGTCGCTTTGCAAAATCTGGATGTTACTTTTGGTATCGACCGTGCAGGTTTGGTGGGTGAAGATGGCCCGACCCATGCAGGTGCTTACGACTATGCCTATATGCGTACCGTACCGAATATCGTGATTATGGCACCAAAAGACGAAAATGAATGTCGTCAAATGCTGCACACGGCTTATTTATATAACGGCCCTGCAGCAGTGCGTTATCCACGCGGGCATGGTTTGGGTGTCGAAATTCAGCAGCAGATGACTGCAATTCCATTAGGACAAGCTGAAATTGTGGCGCAGTTCAATCCACAATATGATGACTATATTTCAGTGCTGGCTTTTGGTAGCCGTGTGCAAGCGGCAGTTGAAGCGGCTGAAGCGTTTGCTCAGCAGCACGATGTCGCAGTACGTGTGGTGAATATGCGTTTTGTGAAGCCATTGGATGAAAAGCTGTTAGCTGAGATTGCAGATAACACTGCATTATTCGTCACTATTGAAGAACATGCGATTATGGGTGGTGCAGGCAGTGCCGTGAGTGAATACTTGGCAAAGGCACAAATTGTTAAACCAATTATTCATTTAGGTTTAGAAGATAGCTTTATGCAACAGGCGACACATGGTCAAATGCTGCAACAGGCAGGTTTAGATGCACAAGGCATTGAAAAATCAATGCAAAATGCTTGGCAAATACTGCATCAATCTATATTGAATTAATTTTTAGCAACACTTCTTCCCCAAAAGCCTCAATATTTGCTAAAATATTGGGGCTTTCATGCATTATTCTTTATCAATCTCTTCAAATTTGTAGTGGGTGTTCAATGGAACCTATGGTGGTGATGGCTGCGCGTGCGGCTCAAACAGTTGGTCAAGAGCTTTTAAAAGCGCATCAGAATCGTCATAAACTCGATCTACAAGTCGAAGAAAAAGGCATTGATGGTCCTGTAACGCGCGTAGATCGTTACCTCGAGCACTTGACCATTGATACATTACGCAAAAGTTATAAAAATCACAGCTTCCTGGGCGAAGAATTTGGCATGCAGGAAGGCAAAGGTCACGATGCCGACTGGTGTTGGGTGATTGATCCTTTAGATGGCACGCTAAACTTTGTTCACGGTTTCCCTCATTTCTGTATTTCGATTGCAGTGCAACACAAAGGTGTGACACAGCACGGTGTTATTTACGATCCTGTAAAAGATGAGTTGTTCTCTGCGAGCCGTGGCCGTGGTGCGATGATGAATCAACGTCGTATTCGTGTAAATGTAAAAGACAGTTTAGACAACACCTTCTTGGCAGTGGGTCATGCTTATCGTGCTAAGCGCGATGGCGAAATTGTTTCTTATGCCAAAAACCATTTTGAAAGTTTATTGAATGTGACAGAAGCAGGCGCTCAATACCGCCGTGCAGGTTCTGCTGCATTAGACTTGGCTTATGTGGCTGCAGGTCGTTTAGATGGTTATTTTGAACTTGGCTTAAAACCGTGGGATATTGCTGCGGGTGAGTTAATTGTGAAAGAAGCGGGCGGTACTGTGGTCGATGCACGTGGTGGCAGCGACTCTATGGAAAATGGGCAAGTTTTGGCATGTTCAATGAAAATGTTAAAACCACTTATGAAAGCGGTTGTGCCTGCTTGGGGCGAAGCAGCGAAATAATCAGCTGATCATATTTATACTTAAATAAGACACTTAGCAAAGCTCTCATCCTGAGGGCTTTTCTTTTACCTAACGGTCTAAAACTGCTGGTTTTAAATCTGTTGTTATCGTCCATATACTAGCCATAAAAGCAGAATCTATCACTGTTTACACAAAAAACAGCAAAAGTCGATTAAATAAGGTGACTTTTAAAATAATCCTGCTATAATCCGCGCACGCACTTAATTTCTGTTCATTACCTGAACATTTCTCTTCTAATCATTGTGTATGCGCGTGCGGTCCAAAGAGAGGACGATATCTCGCGCCCCAATCGCTAAAGCGATTCCTTCAGGTTAAGCCGTAATCATGCGTGCGTTATATCACATCGTCGTTACTCGGATCGCCGCTGAATCTTAAATTGTCAGCGATAATTGCTGTACCGCTTTTTGCCGATGTCCATCTGACTTTATTTAATGGAGCACCCATTTTCAGGGTGAAAATCTCTATGAGCAAAACTTTTGCTGATTTTTCTTTACATGAATCTTTACAACAAGCTTTAGAAGGCTTGAACTTTACTACGCCGACTCCTGTTCAAGAACAATCGATCCCAGCGGCACTTGAAGGTAAAGACTTATTGGTATCTAGCCAAACAGGTTCTGGTAAAACTGCTGCATTTTTACTCCCAACTTTAAACGCGCTTGCTAATCAAGATACTTTCGTACCATTTAAAGAGCGTATGAAAGCTATTACTCAGCCGTCAATTTTAGTGCTTTGCCCAACACGTGAATTGGCTCAACAAGTTAGCCAAGACGCGATTGCATTTGTACGTCACATGAAAGGTGTACGTATTGCAGCAATCATGGGTGGTATGCCTTTTGGTAAGCAAATCCAACAATTAAAAGGTGCGCAAGTGGTTGTAGCGACTCCAGGTCGTTTACTTGACTTGGTGAACCGTCGTCAAATCAAACTTGATAAAGTTGATGCCTTAATTGTAGACGAAGCTGACCGTATGCTCGATTTAGGCTTCTCTGAAGACCTAGAAGCGATTAGCGATTTAGCTGCTAACCGTAAGCAAACCTTGATGTTCTCTGCAACTTTTGCCAGCCGTATTATCACACTTGCAGAACGCATGATGAATGAGCCTGTACGTATTGCGATTGAAACAGGTCACTCAACGAACATGGACATCACCCAGACTTTACACTGGACTGATGGTTTCGAGCACAAGAAAAAATTATTGTCACACTGGTTATCTGATGAAGGTGTAGATCAAGCGGTTGTATTCGCATCTACTCAAGAAGATACCGATATGTTGGCTGAAGAATTGGCTGAAGCGGGTCACTCGGTTGTTGCACTACACGGTGCAATGCCACAAACCGTTCGTAACCGTCGTTTACGCAGCATTCGCGAAGGCCGTGCAAAAATCTTGGTTGCAACAGACGTTGCAGCACGTGGTTTAGACGTACCAACTATTTCTCACGTGATTAACTTCGGTTTACCAATGAAAAATGAAGACTATGTACACCGTATTGGTCGTACAGGTCGTGCGGGTCGTACTGGTAACGCGATTACTTTGGCAACTTACCGTGAGCGCGGCAAAATCCGTGCGTTGGAAGATTTCTTAGATGCACGTTTAAGCGTTTCTGAAATTGAAGGCTTAGAGCCATCTCCACCTCCAGCACGTTCTGGTCGTGACGGTGGTCGTGGTCGTCGTGATGGCGGTCGCGGTGGTCGTGGCGGTTTTGGTGGCGGTCGTCGTTTTGAAGGCGAAAGCAACTTTAAACGTCGTGAAGGCGGTGATGAACGTCCACGTCGCAGCTTTGATGACAAACCACGTGGTGAACGTCCTGCATTTGGTGAAGATCGTCCGCGTCGTGAGTTCAACTCAGACCGTCCACGCCGTGAAGGTGGTTTCGGTGATCGTCCACAGCGTTCATTTGAAGACCGTCCACGTCGTGAATTTAATTCAGATCGTCCACGCCGCGAAGGTGGTTTTGGTGATCGTCCACAGCGTTCATTTGATGATCGTCCACGTCGTGAATTTAATTCAGATCGTCCGCGTCGCGAAGGTGGCTTCAACGATAAGCCGCGTTTTGATGCGAATGATGACAACCGTGGCAACCGTGTAGATTACAAACCACGTCGTGAAGGTAGCTTCGGTGATCGTCCAAAACGTGATTTTGGTGATCGTCCTGCACGTCGTGAAGGTGGTTTTGGTGACCGTCAACCACGTTCGTTTGATGATCGTCCTAAGCGTTCTTTTGGTGGCGAAGATCGTCCACGTCGCGAGTTCAATTCAGATCGTCCACGCCGTGAAGGTGGTTTTGATCGCCCACGTCGTAAATTTAACGACTAAAACCGCGATAGTCATTTGTATAAAGAAAAACCAGTGCTCAGCACTGGTTTTTTTATGTTAAATATTTTTGCTTTAGATAAATAAAATGTATAATAGGTCACGTTTTTAACTCTATTTGCTAATTATGAACATCAATAGCTTACGATTGCTCATGCAGACGAGAGAGGGAATGATGCCGTATATTGGTTTAGCACTCATCTTATGCAATTTAATGTATTATATTATTTCTTCTTACTTTTAAATTGTTGCTGTCCTAAAAGTGATTTAAATAACAATAATAAGACTGCTTGAACAATACGTGCACAGTTTTTAAAAATTTGCTAGATAACATTTTGCGCTTCAATCCTTTATAGTATGCGTGCTGAAAAAATGCAGGAAGACCCTCAGCTATGAATAATCCAATGCCTCAACATGAGCCGTCATTGATTGAAGTCAATGAACTGAGCTTTAAACGAGGGAAACGTGTCATTTTCGAAAATGTCAGTTTAAAGATTCGCCGTGGTCAAATTACTGCCATTATGGGACCTTCAGGTACTGGTAAAACCACGTTATTACGTTTGATTGGTGGTCAGTTGACTCCCGATCATGGTGATATTTTTCTGGATGGAAAAAATCTTGCGCAAATGTCGCGTCAGGAGTTATTTGCTGCGCGCGCACGTATGGGCATGTTATTCCAAAGCGGTGCGTTATTTACCGATATGAGCGTATATGAAAACGTCGCGTTTCCATTGCGTGCACATACCCAGTTGCCTGAACATTTAATTGCAGAATTGGTGGCTTTAAAACTTGAAGCAGTCGGTTTGCGTGGTACAGAACAACTTATGCCTGCAGAACTCTCAGGCGGGATGAACCGTCGTGTGGCATTGGCACGTGCGATTGCGTTAGACCCTGAATTGATCATGTACGATGAGCCGTTTGCAGGGCAAGACCCGATTGTAAAAGGTGTGTTGACCCGTTTAATCCGTTCCTTGCGTGAAGCGTTGGATTTAACCACCATCATCGTCTCGCATGATGTTGGCGAAACTTTATCAATTGCCGACTACATTTATATTATCGCGGAAGGCGTGATTCAGGGCGAAGGTACACCTGCAGAATTAAAACAGCATGAATCGGCATTTGTACGTCAGTTCTTAACAGGCGCTGCCGAAGGGCCAGTCGATTATCAATTTAGCCATCGGGCTTATTTAAGTGATGAGGTGCGTTCATGAATGCTATTGCCGCATTAGGTCAACGCGTCATTGAGCGTGTTCGTGGCATTGGTGTCGCCACCCAAATGTTGTTGCAAATTCTATTTTCCATGCCAACCCTGCTTGGGGTGAAGCTGTTCCTGTACCAAATGTACCGTGTTGGCGTGATGTCATTATTGATTATTGCGGTATCAGGTTTATTTATTGGTTTGGTATTGGGCTTACAAGGCTACTCCATTTTGGTCAATATTGGTTCAGAAGCCATGTTGGGCACGATGGTGTCTTTGACTTTATTACGTGAGTTGGCACCTGTGGTCGCTGCGCTGTTATTTGCAGGTCGTGCAGGTTCTGCCTTAACTGCAGAAATTGGTCTGATGAAAGCCACAGAGCAATTGGCCAGCATGGAAATGATTGGGGTAGACCCACTCAAGCGTATTGTGTCACCACGTTTATGGGCGGGAATAGTCAGCCTGCCAATGCTCTCCATTATTTTTGCTGCAATTGGCATTATGGGCGGCAAAATGGTTGGGGTCGATTTTCTAGGGGTCGATGAAGGTTCTTTCTGGGGCGGTATGCAAAGCAGCGTGCAGTTCTATAAAGATATTTTTAACGGCACAATTATTAAAAGTTTTGTTTTTGCATTAATTTGTACTTGGATTGCAGTATATCAAGGCTATGCCTGTGTCCCAACATCGGAAGGCATTGCGACGTCGACCACACGAACCGTGGTGTATTCTTCATTATGTGTTTTAGGTTTTGATTTTGTGTTGACTGCGGTCATGTTCGGAGGTGTTTAATGAAATCACGTACAAGTGAGCTGGCCGTAGGTGTATTTGTCATTTTGACAGGCATTGCATTATTTTTCTTGGCCATGAAAGTCAGTGGATTGGTGGGTACCAATTTGCGCGACAGTTACAATATGACAGCAACTTTTGACAACGTGAATGGTTTAAAACCACGTGCTAAAGTCACCATGAGCGGTGTCACCATTGGTCGTGTTAATGATATTACTTTAGACCCTGTATCGCGTTTGGCTACAGTTGAATTTGAACTGGATGGCAGGTTGACCAGTTTTAATCCTGAACAACTAAAAACAGTGCAAAATTATGCGCTTGAAGAATTGCGTTACAGTGCAGAATACCAAGAGGCAAGCCCTCAGCAACAAAAAGAAATGGAAAAACAACTGTTGGGTAACATGAAATCCATCACCAGTATTGATGAAGATGCTTACATAATGGTAGCAACCAATGGTCTATTGGGTGAGAAATATCTCAAAGTGGTTCCAGGTGGTGGTTTGAACTTTGTGAAGCGTGGCGAAAGTATTGCCAACACACAAGGCACCATGGATTTAGAAGATTTAATCAGTAAGTTTATTACTGGCGGTGCAGCGAAAACATCCAACGCAGCGTCAGACGCAGATAAAGACACAGCGACAGCTGAAACAACAGATGCAGAAGTGTCATTTGTTGAGTAATGAAGGAGATTGTCCGTGAAAACACTTTTAAAGCAAACTCTGGCGGTAAGTGTACTTTCAACCATGTTGGCAGGAACTGCATTTGCTGCACCTGCAGAAGCGCCACCAGCTTTTGTGAAAAAAGTTGCCGATAGCTTGATTGCACGTTTAAAAGCAGATCATGCTAAATTGCAGAACAATCCAGCATTGGTCAAAACGATTGTGCGTCAAAACCTTGATCCGTATGTAGATGCGCAAGCATTTACCCGTATTGTGATGGGTACTTATGCGACGAACCAATACAGTTCAGCAGCACAGCGCGCGCAGTTTGAGAAAAACTTCCGTGAAACCTTAATTGAGAACTATGGCACAGCGTTTGCGAAATTTAGCAACCAAAGCTACACCATGCGTCCTTATAAGGCGACCAACAGCAAGAACCCAGTGGTGACCATTGACTTCTTGCATAATGGTGAAAAAATTCCTGTGTCATTCCAGTTGGCAGACAAAGGCAGCCAATGGAAAATCCGTAACATTAACGTGTCGGGTATTGATTTAGGTTTGCAATTCCGTAACCAGTTTGCAGCGAACGTGAAGCGTAATGGCGGCAATATTGATAAAGCCATTGCAACCTTTAAGCCAGATGCAGAAGCTGCTGTTGAAAAGAAAAAATAGGTTAGGTGTGGCGTGATTGAATTATCAAATCAGGAATTATGTGTTTCTGGAAAAATAGATTTCAGTAATGCAAAGCAATATTACCAAAAAGGTCTGCAGTTGATTCGTCAGCAGCAGTTGCCTTTGGTGGTCAATTTGGCGCAGCTAGAACACGGGAGTACTTTAGCTTTGGCCGTTTTGGTGCAATGGTTGCGTCAGACGCCTGAAGCCAAAGGCTTACAGTTTAAAGCGGTTCCTGAAAAAATGATGAAGATCATTCAAGCCTGTCATTTGCAAGATGATTTGCAGCTAATCGTCTAAAACTGAAAAAACCATCAAAAAAGCACCTTCTTGTAAGGTGCTTTTTTATTGCGTTTAGTTTCCCGCTTTATTCAAGTGAGGTAGGCTTGCAAAGCTCTCTAACCCGCTGCTAAAAGGAGAAGAAAGATTGCAAACCTTTCTAACCCGCTTCTAAAAGGAGAGAAAAGATTGCAAACCTCTCCCTAACCCTCTCCTAAACCTAAAAAGAGAGGGAATAAAAGGCATCAAATCCATTTTTTCCATCTAAAGTAAATTAATGGGCCAATAAAGAAGCCAATTAAAATAATACTGACCACTATAAAACTGGTGGTGCCTTTGGCAAAAGGTAACACGTCGGTGTTCATGCCATAAACACTGGCAACTAGCATCGGTGGCGCTAACATACTCGGTAAAATCGAGAATCGACGAATCGTGTCGTTCTGTTCGGTGTTAATGAAGCCTGAAGTGGTATCGAGCAAGAAGCGCACTTTTTGGAATAAGAAGGCATCGTGTTCGACCAGTGAGCGTACATCTTCACTGAGTTCTCGAATGTCGGCATCGTAAATATGACTACCCAACGCACGCGGACGTGCCAAAAAGGTCAGGACACGACGTAAATCAATCAAACACAATTGCGCTTTTCCAAGCATGTCTTCTAATTGTGCCAGTCGGGTAATCATGTCATCGAGGTCTAAAATTTGCTCACGATGACGGTTATTCAGAACTTCTGTGGAATACTTTTCCAAGTCCTTGTGGATATCTTCTAAGATATCCGCAAGTTCGTCCAGTTTGGCTTCAAGCAAGCCTAAAAGCACCCAAGTCGGGTCTTTATAATCAATTTCGTAGTCGTTACGTCGTGCCCGTGCCCGAAATGCCCGAAATGCCACTAATTTTTCACCGCGTAGGGTAAACAGGTGTTCTTTATGTAAGATAAAGGCAACGGTTTGCACTGTGGCTAAAATACTGGAATTGTCTTCAGTTTCACCATCGACTTGATAGTTTTTATTTTTAGTTAAAAAATAGGTACTAATGTGTAAAATACCGTCATCATCACGGTAGAATCGCGCTGAAGATGAAATATCTTCCAAAGATTTTAAGGTTGGTAAATTTTGTGAGTATGCGTCTAGTACCCATTGCTGTTCTTCTTGTGAAGGGGCAATCAGGTCAATCCAGACCAGATCTGGATGCAAATCAAAACCACCGTTAATGGTGGCATCTTCCAGACTACCGCGCTCTGTGGCATAAAAGGCTTCAAGCATTCGTCTTTTCTCCTTGCGCAGTATGGGTTTTGTGGATGGGTGTATTTTAGACAAGGATCTTACTAAATACACTGCTCAGAATGCTATTTTATTTAAAAATCTCCCTGAAGTTTAATTTTATGGCATGACAGCCAGATAACATGGTGAAAAAATGATGTCGTCAATTGCTATTTTCTGTGGTTCTGCCCCAGGAAAAGATTCAGTTTTTGTTGAAAATGCACGAAAAGTGGGTGAAACATTGGCTGCACAAGGCAAAACTTTAATTTATGGCGGTGGACGCTCAGGCTTAATGGGTGTGGTGGCAGATAGTACTTTGGCCGCAGGTGGGCGTGCAATTGGTGTCATGCCTGAAAGTTTGGCAGAGCATGAATTGGCGCATCCGCATTTGACCGAATTACACATCGTAGAAAACATGCATGCCCGCAAAATAAAAATGTCAGAATTGGCCGAGGGCTTTATTGCTTTGCCGGGTGGTTCTGGAACTTTAGAAGAAATTTTTGAGCAATGGACGTGGGCACAATTAGGAATTCACTCAAAACCCTGTGCCTTTTTTAATGTAGCTGGCTTTTATGATGATTTGCTGAAGTTTTTAAGACAGACCTCTGAAAAAGGTTTTACTCAGCCACGTTTTTGTGAGGCATTGATTGTATCGAATTGTATTGACAATATTTTGCAGCAATTTGAACAATACCGTGTTCCTGAAATGAAATGGGAAGTGCCTGAGCTAGAGTGGGTGCAGCAGGAACTGGCGAAATAAAATGGCTGAGATCAACAACATCATTACCGTTGCAGCTGCAATTATTTTAAATGTCAAACAGCAGTTATTGGTGGTGCGTAAACAGCATACCGCGTGTTTTATGCAGGTCGGTGGCAAATTAGAACCCAATGAAGCGCCTGAAACGACCATGTTGCGAGAAATTGCCGAAGAAATTGGCTGTCAGGCGCAAATTCAACAATTTATTGGACGCTATGAAACAGCAACGGCCAATGAGCCCGACTGCCGTTTGGTCAGTTATGTGTATTGGGTTCAGCTTGATCAGGCACCAAAAATTGCTGCTGAAATTGCCGAAATGAAGTGGGTAGATTTGGATGATCAAGATACTTTGTTGGCACCGCTGACCCGTGAAGTGGTGATGCCGTGGTTAAAACAATATTTACAACAAAATTAAGAGCAGTTGATCATTCTTCTATATTTTAAGTTCAACTTTTTAATGCGTTGAGCATATTCAACCGAATAGTTTTTTTATTCAGCACTGGCTAGACAGACTGCTTCGACTTTTTGACAGCCGAGCTTGAGTAACTGCTGTTTGAGTGCATGAATTGAACTGCCCGTCGTGACCACATCATCCACAATTAAAACCCGACGAAAACGGATTTTAGGCGCATTCTGAATTTGAAATTGCTGTTGGATGTCTTCCAATCGTTCTAAGCGACTTAAGCCTTTTTGCGCGTGCTGTTGTAAGCGGGTCACAGGTTGCCAAATCGGGACATTTAAATGCCGCGCTAGTCCTTTTGCTAACAATAAAGATTGATTGTAGCCGCGTTCAGTCAAGCGGGCAGTGGAAATTGGCATCGGTACAATGGCTTGGATTTTAGGATAAGACAGTTGTTTTAGCGCGCCTGCCAAAAGCAGTTGGTAATGTAACTGCTGTTCATATTTAAATTGTTGAATGATGCGATTAATTGGATAGTGATAATCAAAGGCGACTTGAATCTGTATTTCTTGTCGTTGTACTGCTTGGCTACGCCACGGTAATTGTTGCCAACAGGTTTGACAGACTGAATGTTGCCATTGCGTGTCGCTATGGCAAAGCTGACACGGCTGCAGTTGGCGCAACCATTGTATGCCACGTTGTACTAGGCTAATCGGCTGAGTCATCTTGCGACTGTAATCCGTTTAAACATAGGCATAACGTGGTGCCTCAGGCAGCCAGCGTTTTAGCAAAGCTTCGGCATGTGCAGGATAATCTTTTAAAATTTGCTGTGCCACATGATGTGCCTGCGCCAGTAAATGATCATCCCGTTCTAATTTAGCCACCCGAAAGCCCATATCTCCTGTCTGTTTGGTTCCCAAGAGTTCCCCAGGGCCACGCAGTTCTAAATCTTTTTCTGCAATTACAAAACCATCGTTGGTTTCGCGCATAATCCGCAAGCGTTCTTGTCCATTTTGCGAAAGTGGATTTTTATACAACAGGGCACAAAAACTGGCTTTGGCACCCCGTCCGACTCGTCCACGTAACTGATGCAGCTGTGAAAGTCCTAAACGCTCGGCATTTTCGATCACCATAATTGAAGCATTCGGTACATCGACCCCGACCTCAATTACTGTGGTGGCAATCAGCAATTGTAGTTGATTGTCTTTGAATTGCTGCATGACGGCTTGTTTTTCATCGGCTTTCATTTTGCCGTGTACCAGCCCAATATTCAGTTCAGGAAAGCGTTCTTTAATTTCAGCAAAAGTCGCTTCGGCAGCTTGTGCATCTAAGGTTTCTGATTGTTCCACCAAGGTACAGACCCAATAGGCTTGTTTGCCTTCGGCACAATTGCTGGCAATACGTTGTAAGACTTCTTCACGACGATCTAGCGGAATGGTCACCGTTTGAATAGGCGTACGCCCTGGCGGTAGTTCATCAATCACCGAAGTATCCAAATCGCCATAGGCGGACATGGCTAAGGTACGTGGAATAGGCGTTGCAGTCATCACCAATTGATGCGGTGTAGTATGATTGGCACCCTTATTGCGCAAAGCCAGACGTTGATCGACCCCAAAACGGTGTTGTTCGTCAATAATCACCAAACCCAATTTGGCAAATTGCACATTGTCCTGAAATAACGCATGTGTCCCAACCACCAAATTGGCGCTACCATCTTGAATGCTCAGTTCAGCCGCTGCCCGTGCTTTGCCTTTTTGCTTGCCAGACAACCACGCCACTGTTAAGCCCAACGGCTCAAACCATTTTTGAAAGTTCAGATAATGTTGTTCTGCCAAAATTTCAGTGGGTGCCATCAGCGCGACTTGCCAGCCTTCTTCTAGCGCATGACACGCTGCGACTGCAGCGACCAAGGTTTTACCTGCACCTACATCACCTTGTACCAAGCGCAGCATGGGTTTATTACGCTGCAAATCCTGCATGATTTCTTGCGAAACCCGTTGCTGTGCGCCTGTCATTTGAAATGGCATGTTGCCGAGTAACGCAGGCGCTAGTTTTTGACTTGGGGAAAAGGCAGGTGAGGCAATTTGCTGAATATAAGCCCGTCGGGTCAGTAAACTGACTTGATGCGCCACCAATTCTTCAAAAATCAGGCGTTGCTGTGCAGGGTGAGAGCCTTGTGCCAATTGCAGCATATTGGCATTTAAAGGTGGATGATGAATATAATCCAGCGCCTGTTTGAGTGCGTAGCCATTGGTCATTTTTTCAGGCAAGAGTTCAGGCAAATCATCACTATGCTGTGCCAAAGCTTGTTTGACGTATTCACGTAATTTGGCTTGGGTCAGCCCATCGGTGCTTGGGTAAATAGCGGTCAGTTGGGTTTTAGGCAGTGGGGTATGTTCAGTAATCAGTTGTAATTCGGGGTGATACATTTCCAGACCACGTGCTCCAACCCGTACTTCGCCAAATACTCTTAAACGATTGCCAAGTTTGGCACGATCTGTAATACCTTTATAAATATGATAAAAACGTAAGGTAATTTTGCCAAATTCATCTTCTAAATTGACCGCCATCGACTTGCGTTTACCCGGTGGAAAATCGACCCCTTTGACCACACCTTCGAGTAAATAGCTACGTCCCACGTTTAATTGGTTCATGGGGATGATCGTGCTACGATCTTCATAGTCACGCGGTAGATGAAACAACAAGTCATCTGTGGTGAAAATATTTAGTTTTTCGAGTAATGCGGCAGAGGCAGAGCCTACCCCTTGCAACTGATGGACTGCAGCCATGTCCCCTCAACTTCAAATGCTATGATTAGGTGCTGAATGCATATTCTATTTATTGGTTATGGTAAAACATCGCAGCGTGTTGCAAAACAACTATTTACGCTCGGTCATCAAATTACCACAATTAGCCGCAGTCCGAAAACAGATCCTGATATGACGCATCTGCTTCAGGATATTCAACAGCTCGATTTATCACAGATTCAACCTGTGGATGCCGTTTATGTATTACTTGCACCATCTCGAAATACGGTTTTGAGTTCTGTAGAAGCGTATCAACAGACTTATGTAGATTCTGTGCAGCCGATAGTCGCTGCGTTAAAAGATCATCCTGTGAAACGAATTATTGTGGTGTCATCGACACGGGTTTATGGTGAAAACGCAGGTGAATGTATTGATGATGATACTGTGCCTAAGCCGAGTGATGTACAAGGTCAGTTGTTGTTGCAGATGGAACACTTGTGGCAACAGGCTTATCCTGAACAATGTGTGATTGTACGTCCTTCGGGTATTTATGGCACTTCGACTGCACGCATGCTCAAACTTGCGGAAAGCACACAAAGTTACCCGAATATACATTGGTCAAATCGGATTCATATTGATGATTTGGCAGGTTTTTTGGCACATTTACTTCACGTGGAACATCCAGAACCATCATATATTTGCAGCAATAACCAAGCTCAGCCTTTGCATGAAATGATTTTAAAGATTCAGCGTGAATTGAATTTACCTGAGTTGGTGTTGGAAGGTGAGCGTGAAACAGGGAAAAGGATTTTTGCTCAGAGGATGGTGGCGAGTGGGGTTGAATTATTCAATGTGTAATCATTTATCAAATGGAGCGTAAAACTCAGTCCTTCAGGTCAGAGATATAAGCGACACGACATGAAGTGTCGTTTGATTTAACTAAGGACTATTTTCCTTGAGTTTTGATTGTTAATATAAGTACATGAAAACCCTTAAATTACGTATAAAAGACA
>NZ_VPBI01000029.1:0-26238 GCF_013418795.1 Acinetobacter sp. YH12120
TCAGCTTGCTTCAAGATACTCATGATCAAGCTGTCTGAATACTTAGATGTTTTCATAGAAAATCTCCTTAAATCAAGGTTATTCGATTTTCTACTTTTAAACTCAATTATTTTTAGGGGGGATTACCGAAGAAGATGAAGTTTATGCAGAAGAGGATTTAGGCTAATGAGTAATTTAGTCACAATTACATCAAAATTTTATGATCGTTCAGGGCGTCGGGTGATCAACTTAAATGTTATGTCTAGATACCAAGGTTCAAAACGTGAAAATCTTCAGAAAACTGATCTTCATGGGCAGTTTGTATTTCAGGCATCTCCACAAAGAACAGTAGAAATACTGGCAAAACCACCCAATCAAAAAGATTTTACTGTTTTTAAGGTCATTCATACATCTATTGGTTCATCATCACAAGATCCAATAAAAATTCAGTTACCTAAAACAATTGAAGAATATAAACAAAAAGAATTAGGTGAAACCAAAGCTAGAATTGTTACAACTACTTTTAAAGTGGTAGATTGTGCTGGGAAAGTGGTTTCAAATTTTCCTATTCAATCAAGACCTAGAGGGCGGAAAAATGCTTATGAACGATATACCAATGAAAATGGGATCGTGGAGGTATTGTCATCACCACAGCGTGATATTGAAATTTTGGTGTTAACTTCAAATGATCAATTTGTCGTGAAATGTGAGGTAAATTCTAAAAATGGCTCACAGCAGCCGATTTTAATACAACTCGATGAACCATATAGTAATTTCAAAAGCCGATCTGAATTAAAACTAAAAGATAGAACAGGTGAGCAGTTAATTGAAACTCCAACTGATATTGAAATGTTGATGTTGGATACGGGTAAAAAACAGATAATTACCATTTTAAATGGCAGTACTCCATTGTTCAGTATGGTGGGGCAGCGTTTGCAATTTAGAGTATTAAAGCCGAATGGGGATGCTTTAAGCCCTGTGACTTATAGTGCAAAAAGAATGCGTGCAGATGCGGTTGAATTGCGTTTGGATGTGGAGGTTGTTAAAGGTATCACGGCAGAGGGTAGGCCGAGTATTGAGAAAAGTATCAAGTATAATTTAGAGGAGATAGTTTCATTAAGTTTTTTTAAAGCTGTTTATGGCTCTAATAAACTATTTTCTCATCGTGTAATGAAAGGGCGATCGACACATAATACTCCACCTGAAAAATTTGTTATAGAGTTAAACAAAAGCCTAATTAAGCATAATCTTAAAGACAAATTAATGTTATGTCATTTTTTAGCACAAATTTATCATGAGTGTGATCATTTTAATACATTGATTGAGTATGCGAGCGGTAAGGATTATGATATTTCAAATTTTCCACCATCTGTTTGTGATATAAAAAAAAGCCGAGCATGTAGAAGAAGAAAACAAATTTTGGCTGAAGGAAACACATCTTTAGGAGATGGCCCTAAATACAAAGGGCGAGGCTTAATTCAGCTAACTTGGAAAAGTGCGTATAAAAAATATAAAAGCTATTCTGGAATTGACGTGGTTAATAATCCGGAATTACTCTGTGATGATTTATTTCATGCTGTAGATAGCTCAGTCTGGGCTTTTAATGTATTTAAAAATGCTGATAGTTTAATTCACAAAGGATATAAAGATTTAAATGGCACTTATAGTGATAACTATCATTTAAAAGTTGTTGAATCTGTTAGTAGGAGAATAAACGGTGGAAATAATGGTATGGCTGAAAGAAAAAATTATTTATAAAAATATTAAAAGAGGTTGAGAAAAGAGATGGGTTTAAATAAATTTTATCTATTTTTTTTATTGCTTTTTACTTGTTATGTATCGGCAGAAGAAATATTGATTAAAGAAAAAAATAGTATTTATTATAATGAAAACGGAGAAAATTTCTTATTATTTAATAAAAAAGACTATTGTTTTGATAAAGATGCTTTTTCAGTAGAGTATTTTGGTATTCCTTTAAAAAAATATGTAGTGGTCAATTATACTGAAGACTGTAATCCAAGTGGGCAGTATCGAATATTTGAAATTTCTTCCCTGAAGGCAAAAGAATTTTATTTAAGTCCTTTGTATGATCCTGAATTTATAAATAATCAGATTATTGAAAGGTTCAAAGATGGAGCAATCAGCTACAAAAGAATCTATACATTAAAGTCTGGAAGCTATTCAAGACAAGAGGAATGGAAATCTTTGGCTCCAAACATAAATATAAGTACTTATTTTTTAAATGGTTATAAAGTTTATGTGCTTAAAGATGACTTAGGAAGAGAGATTCAAAATCTGATGATAACTTCTCCTAAAGCATTCTTGTTTGATCGTTATTTTATTCGGAAAAAGTCTTATCTCATCCAAGGGGATCGAGTCAAAATAAACCATATTGCAAAAAACAAAGATAATTTTTTCCTAAGTATTGATTATATTAGTAAAAAAAATGGAGTGGTAAAGGCATATATTATGCTGTCCGATGTTATTTGATGTATAGGATAATCCTCATGAAGTCGCTTTGTAGCAACTTCATGATAGCTTTGATCAACCTTCCATCACTTCTTCTAATAACTCTTCACTTGGGGCAAAGTAATATGCACCGTCTAGAGCAGTCACAAAGTGCAGTAAACGGTCATGGATGCCATCACCTGAAGTACCAAACATACGTTCTAACATGGCATCAATAATGCTCAAATCTTTGGTATAAGCAATAAAGAATAAACCCTGATCGCCCTTGCCATCACCATAAGGTAAAGAGTGGCGCAAAATTTCCATTTCATCGCCTGCATCATCTTCAACGACTGTACGTGAAACGTGCGAATTTTCAGGTTGTACATCTTCATCTAATTCAATCGATTCTAGCTTGGTACGTCCAATCACGTGTTCTTGGGCATCAACTTTGAGCTTTTTCCATTTTTCTAAATCGTGACAATAGCGCTGTGCAAAAATAAAAGAACCATCGGCAAACACGCCTGCATCTTCCCCTAAAAGTGCAACTTCGGCACGATCATCTGGAAATTGTGGGTTTTCGGTACCATCAATAAATCCCGTCATGTCGCGTCCATCAAAATAACGGAAACAGACCCGTTCATCCAAGACTTCAATTTTGTCTTGGATCCCCTCAAAAAAGGCCTGACTGAGCGCAAAGCAAATATCTGAACGGGCACTCGCGAGATGAATAATCACATCGGCAGGCACGACAGGCATTGGGTACGCCCCTTGAATCGGTTGTAATTGTTTAAAACCATCTGGAGATTGCTCATAGAGTTGTGCCCAAAGTTCAGGACCAAAAGCAACGCCAGTTTTAATTTGGGCATGTGGATGTTGGGTAATCAAACGATCCCGTGTGCTAAACAAGTCAGCCAATTTTTCTTTTAACTCAGTAATGCTTAAGTCTTTTAAACGAAGTACAAGAAAGCGAGCATGATCTGAAGGTAGTGGCAAAATTACAGATTGGGCAGTCATGTATAGCTCCTGAAAATTTGTTGTTTTCTATAAAGTTGACTTTATTGTGCCTGATTGTATGTAGGCTTAATAGCCTCAACCCGATTTTTATTCCACGTTTTTAGTCATGAGATTAAGTGAAATATCATATAATGCACTGTCTTGTGAAAAGCGGCGATATATGTCTTATCAAGTTTGGATTGCGTTTATGTTGGCCTGTTGGGTGATTAGTGTTTCACCTGGCGCGGGTGCAATAGCATCTATGTCGAGTGGTTTGAATTATGGTTTTCGACATGGGTATTGGAATGCGATTGGTCTACAACTCGCTTTATTATTGCAAATCGCGATTGTAGCCGCAGGGGCAGGGGTATTATTTGCGACAACACCTTGGGCATTTCTAATTGTGAAATGGTTTGGTGTGGCATATTTGTTATATCTGGCGTATTTGCAATGGGCAGCGCCTGCACAGTCGATTGAAATTCAGCATGAGCTGACGCGAAAATCTGCTGGAAAATTGGTGATGTACGGCTTTCTGGTCAATATGAGCAATCCCAAAGCAATTGTGTTTTTATTGGCAGTTTTACCGCAATTTTTAGATTTATCTAAACCGCAATGGGTGCAATATGCAATTATGGCGTTGACCATGATTAGTATTGATTTGATTGTTATGGCGGGCTATACGGGCTTGGCTGCTAAAGTTTTACGTTTGTTAAGATCACCGAAGCAGCAAAAAGTCATGAATCGTACTTTTGCTGCATTGTTTGCAGGCGCTGCTTTTTTGTTGAGTTTGGTGCATCAGTAATGCCTTCAATTAAACAAAAGTGTATGTTGTAATTATAAAAAAATAGATTGAGATATACGTTGAAAATAAAAGGTATTCCGCGAGCACGTTATTGGCAACATTGGTGGATTAGCATGTTGCTTTTGAGTTTTTCAACTTTAATTGCAATTGGATTAGCGATTCACTTTTCAGTAGATCGCGTGTTTTGGCCAATTGCTTTGATGGCACATTTGAGTATCAATTTGATTTTTTCTTTTGTATTTGCCGCCTTGCAAACTTATTTTAAACATACGGTGTGGCAAAGTGTGGTGTTGATTAATATTACGGCTGTGTTGTTGATTGCCATTCATGCAATGTTTTATCTACAAACAATAGATTGGAATGCTGTTTCAGAAAGTCAGCAGCAATTGAGTCTTTTACAGCAAGTGATTCATAGTGATATAGCACTGTGGATAGCGTATATACTGCCATTTTTGGTCGTAATGCTCATTGCTGCAATACAAAAATATAGATATTCATTAACGAAAAACTAAGCTATCTTTCTGACTTTTTGCACGCTAAAAATTACTGCAAAAATGATCGCCATAGTCATCACAATGCTTAAACCTGTCGAAATATTTAAGCCTGCACTTGACCATAAACCTACGCTGACTGCAATTTGCGCCACAATAAACGCCCAAATCACCATTTGTTTAGGCGAGTGAGCCAATAAACGTGCGGTTAAAGCGGGAATCACCAACAATGCGCCCATCAATAAAGAACCGACTGCACGTAAAGCCAATACGGTAAATAATGCCAACAACAACATAAAAATCAGGCGTTGCCATTGGGCATTCACGCCTTCACTGACCGCAATATCAGGGTCAATTGCAATTTGAATTTGTGCCTGCCAAAATTTATACAGCACCGCTAAAGCAACAATAATCACTAGGGCAAATACAGGTAAATCTGCCCATGAAATGGTGAGTAAATCACCAAATAAATAGCTCAGCAACTCAGGGCGCAAACTTGGAATATGCTGAATAAAGAGCAACCCTGAACAGAGCAAGGTCGCAGAGCAGAGCGCCAATAATGCATCATTCGGCAACCGTGGATCATGTAAAATCCATAAAACACCCACCAATAATAATGCCAAGAAGGTCACACCCATCCACAGAGGTAAACTCAACGCGCCTGCAATCGCCACACCCAATAAGGTGCCATGCGCCATCGTATCGGCAAAAAAGGACATACGTCGCCACAGCATTAAACAGCCAAGTGGGGCGGTCAAAAATACCAATAAACTGCCCATGATCCATGCAGGTAACAGCAATTGTAGCCAATCCATCATGGGTTAAGCTTCCGGTTCAGGGTGAATATGAGGACGTGAATCATGCTGACAAGGCTCGGCATGATCGCCATGGGCGCAGTGTTCATGGTGATGTTGATAAAACACCCGATTGGTTCCAAAAATAGCTTGGTATTCAGGATGTTGCTGTACATTTTCGGGCAAACCGCTACAGCAAATGTGTTTATTTAAACATACCACACGATGCGTACCTTGCATGACCCATTGCAAATCATGCGACACCATCAACACCGCACAGCCATATTTGCTCGGTAAGTTGCGCACATAGTCATACAGTTCAGCTTCGGACTGAATATCTAGTCCTTGCATCGGCTCATCCAGTACCAAAACATCAGGTTGACGTAATAAGGCGCGTGCCAATAGCACCCGTTGCCGCTCACCACCAGACAGTTGTTGTACTTTTGAATCTTGCAGTTTGGCAATGCCAGTATCGCGGATAATTTCTGCTTTAATTGCGTCTGGGCATTTTTCTAAAGCCAGTAAATCTTTCACTCTTAAAGGCAAGCTGTGTGAAGGATTAAACTTTTGCGGCACATAAGAAAAGGTCAATTTGCGAGCATTTACGAGCTTGCCTGCATTTGGTTTGACAATGCCAAGCAAGACTTTAATTAGAGTCGATTTTCCTGCGCCATTGGGGCCAATTAGCGTGACAATTTCACGTGCATGTAATTCAAAATCGACATTTTTTAAAATATCGCGCTCATCTATTCGCACCTGAATATTTTGCAAGGCGATGAGCGGTGCAGTGGTTATTTGCTGTTGCACTGCTGACATTTTCCAGAAATCTCAATAATGCTGTGATGCGGGCTAAAGCGGTCAGAGGCTGCCAACTGATCTAATTGCTCTAATAAACCTTGCGCTGAAGCTTCTTTAACGACTTTACATTCAGTACAGATTAAAAAAGCCGCTTGGTGTCCTTCACGTGGATGACAGCAAGGAATATAGGCATTGATTGAAGTCAAACGGTGAATTAGTCCTTTTTCCAGTAAAAAATCTAAAGTACGGTACACCGTTGGCGGTGCTGCAGGACGATCAGACTCACTTTTAATTTTCGCCAATAAATCATAAGCACCCATTGGTGCAGATGCCTTGAGAATGAGTTCCAACACTTCTTTACGTAGCGGTGTTAAACGAGCACCTGTTGCCGCACATAAACTTTCAGCTTCGGCAAGACGTTGATCGACATTGTGATGGTCGTGAACGCCATGTAATGCATTGTGATGCTCGTGCGAACATAAGCTCATAGCCACCCCAGTTGAACTTTAAAAGAAAAACGACAGTAAATCTTAGCATGAAGCGTTATTAGTTTCGATTATACGTAGGTATTTTTATAAATTTGTTATATTATAACATTTGTCGATTTTTCGTGATATGCCGCAATGTTTCGTTTATTTAGTTTCTGTCTTTTAGCGTTATGCAGTACTGTCAGCATGGCGCAGGCTTTGGTGGTGTCTACCCATCCTATCTATTTGATTGCCCAAAAAGTCACGCAAAATATCGAAACACCCACGTTATTACTGGCAGATCAAACAGGGCATGATGTATCGCTCACGCCTGCACATCGAAAAATCATCCAAGATGCGGATTTAATTATTTGGCTAGGTAAGGCGCATGAAGCACCGCTAGAACGTGTATTACATCAAAATCCTAAAGCGATTGCTTTATTAGATACGGGCATTATGAAAACTTTGCCGCAGCGTTCAGAACGTGGTGCAGCATTAAAAAATACAGTAGACAGCCATGTCTGGCTAGACCCAAACAATGCGGTGCGTATCGGCTTCTTTATTGCCGCGTTACGTTCTCAGCAAATGCCTGAACATCGCGATGCTTATTGGAATAACGCACGTGCCTTCGCACAGAGTTTATTCAAAAGTGCAAGTCAGTTTCAGACTCAAACTGCAGTACAGCCATATTGGGCTTATCACGATGCCTATCAATATTTAGAACGTGCCTTAAATTTAGAATTTTCTGGGTCGATGACCAATGATCCGCATATTGCGCCAACAGTCGCACAAATTAAATATTTGAACGATCACCGACCAAATCCAAAAATGTGCCTACTTGCAGAAGGACATGCCAGTAAAAATCAGTATATGAAATTGAATCCAATTGTGTTTCAAAAGGTCGATGAAAGCATGCGCGGTGCAGATGATTTTGTGCAAGCGTGGCAGCAATTAGCCAAGCAAACCAAGGCTTGTGTATTAAATGCACGAAAATGATGCGTTTTTTAAGCAAAATTGAAATATGACAATTCCGAGACAAACATGCAAAAAAACACGACTAAGGTCGGGAAACGATTGCATGTTCAGGGGGCTAACTCTATAATGCCTGCGATAAAAAACGATCATCAGTTGAACTTGTCAAGCATTAATGCTGTGAGTGGATAAAAAAATGAGCCGAACTAGTCGCTTGATTGACCGACGATTAGCTAAAGCTTTGGTCTTCTTACAAGCATTCATGATTCCAGTTTCAGCCCTGATAGCGTGGGTCTTGAAAGACTCAACGGCTGCCTTAAGCGCTGCACTTGGTGCTAGTGTTTGTTGGTTGGCAAGTTGTTATTTTTCATGGCAGTCGTTTCGAGCAGCAGGTGCACGAGCGTCCAGACAGGTTCTTTCGAACATGTATAGAGGAATGCTCGGTAAGTTTGCAATCGTGATCGTAGGATTCATTTTAATTTTAAGCAATGTACAGCCGTTATCCCCGGTGGCATTGTTTTGTGGTTTTATGCTCGTTCAAAGCATGTCGTGGGTTGCGCCATTTTGGGTGTCACGATTACAAAAACGAGTCTAAACGCAGCAAAAATTGAAAAGTTTTTCAGGAATAGGCGAGATATCAAGCAGCACGCGATGTTCGTTTGTTCTATTAGTTTTTTTACATTGACCAGGTGTGATTTATGGCTGCTGAAGAACATGCCCTTACTTCGACCGAGTATATCAAGCATCACTTGACCAATATGACCTATGGCAAAATGCCAGACGGTTCATGGAAGTTGGCTGAGTCTGCTGAAGAAGCTCAACAGATGGGGTTCACTGCTATTCACTTGGATTCAATGGGTTGGTCTATCGGACTTGGTCTGATCTTCTGTTTATTGTTCTGGATTGTTGCGAAAGCTGCAAATTCAGGCGTGCCTGGTAAATTCCAGTCAGTAATTGAAGTGATTATCGAGTTTGTGGATTCAAGTGTACGTGATACCTTCCATGGGAAGTCTCGATTAATTGCACCCTTAGCATTAACCATTTTCGTGTGGATTTTCCTCATGAACTTGATGGATTTGATCCCTGTTGACTTTATTCCTTATGTAGCTCAACAGGCGATTGCATCTATGCTGGGTGTGGACCCTCATCAGGTTTACTTTAAAATTGTTCCGACTACAGATCCAAACATTACCTTAGGTATGTCTATTTCTGTATTCTTCTTAATTATTTTCTATAGTATTCGTGAGAAAGGTGTTGGCGGCTTCGTTGGTGAGTTGGCACTTAACCCATTCAACCCAAGTAATCCAGTTGCTAAAGTGCTTTTAATTCCATTCAACTTATTGTTGGAATTGACTACTTTCTTGGCGCGACCAGTTTCATTGGCTCTACGACTGTTCGGTAACATGTATGCGGGAGAGTTAATCTTCATTCTTATCGCGTTATTACCGTTCTGGATCCAGTGGGCATTGTCTGTGCCTTGGGCGATTTTCCACATTTTGATTATTACGCTACAAGCATTCATTTTCATGATGTTGACTATCGTGTACATGAGCATGGCAAGCGAAAAGCATTAATGGTATGGCCTAACTGTCATCGGGCGGTTGGGCACACAATTTTTTAACTTAATTTGGTATAAAACCTAACCTCTGAGGAATTATCATGGAACTCACTTTAGGTCTAGTTGCAATTGCATCTGCTATCTTGATCGCTTTCGGTGCTTTAGGTACTGCGATTGGTTTTGGTCTTTTAGGCGGTCGCTTCCTTGAAGCTGTTGCTCGTCAACCAGAATTGGCTCCACAACTTCAAACTCGTATGTTCTTAATCGCAGGTCTTCTTGATGCTGTGCCTATGATCGGTGTTGGTATTGGCTTGTTCTTCATCTTCGCTAATCCATTTGTAGGTTAATCAGCTTAATTCCGAAATTCACTATTTGAGGAATTTGCAATGAATATCAACCTCACATTGTTTGGCCAAGCGATTGCATTTGCGATTTTCGTCGCATTCTGCATGAAGTTTGTATGGCCACCACTAATCAATGCGATTAGTGAGCGTCAGCGTCGTATTGCTGACGGCTTAAATGCAGCTGAGAAAGCCAAAGCTGATCTTGCCGATGCGCAAGCTCAAGTGAAAGCTGAATTAGATGCAGCTAAAGCACAAGCGGCTCAATTGATCGAACAAGCGAATCGTCGTGCAGCACAATTGGTAGAAGAAGCGCGTACCCAAGCATCTGCTGAAGGTGAGCGTATTCGTCAACAAGCGAAAGAAGCTGTTGATACAGAAATCAATTCTGCTCGCGAAGAATTACGTCAACAAGTAGCTGCGCTTGCAGTAACTGGTGCAGAGAAAATTCTTAGCCAGCAAGTTGACGCAGAAGCTCACAATGCCATGCTGACTCAGCTGGCTGCTAAACTTTAAGAGAGAGGCAGATTATGGCTGAACTCTTGACGTTGGCACGCCCATACGCTAAAGCAGCATTTGCTTACGCTTCTGAGCAAGGTGCAACTGACAATTGGTCAACAGCACTTAACTTGCTCAGTGCTGCGGTGCAAGACGAAGCATTTTCAGCTTACTTAAATCGCCCTGAGCTTACGCCTGCTGAGCAGGTGAGTATTTTTGCCAAAGTTTTAGGTGAAGACCAAACTGCAGCAGTGTCAAACTTTTTGACATTGCTTGCTGAAAACAACCGTTTGGCTTTGCTTCCTGAAATTCAAGCAGAATACGAACAGCTCAAATCACAGAATAACAATACTGTGGATGTTGTGATTGAATCAGCATTCCCATTGACTTCTGTACAAGAACAAATTCTTGCTCAAGCGTTAGAAAAACGTTTCGCTGCGGCAGTAAATGTTTCTGTAGAAGTGAACCCAGCGTTAATTGCGGGTGTGGTTATTCGTGCAGGCGACCAAGTGATAGATGATTCTGCGCTTAACAAGCTTGAAAAAATGCGGACACGTCTTTTAGCTTAATTGCGAAGACTGAACTAATAAAAGATTGAGGTATAGCGCAATGCAACAACTGAATCCATCCGAGATCAGTGCGCTCATTAAACAGCGTATCGGCGATCTGGACACCAGCGCGACCGCTAAAAACGAAGGTACCATTGTTATGGTATCCGACGGTATTGTGCGCATTCACGGCCTTGCTGATGCAATGTACGGTGAAATGATCGAATTCGACGGCGGCTTATTTGGTATGGCACTGAACCTAGAACAGGATTCAGTGGGCGTCGTTGTTTTAGGTAACTACTTAAGCCTTCAAGAAGGTCAAAAAGCACGTTGCACAGGTCGTGTATTAGAAGTTCCGGTTGGTCCAGAACTTTTAGGCCGTGTGGTAGATGCTTTGGGTAACCCAATTGATGGTAAAGGCCCTATTGATGCAAAATTAACTGATGCTGTAGAAAAAGTAGCACCAGGCGTAATTTGGCGTCAATCAGTGGATCAACCTGTTCAAACTGGTTATAAATCAGTTGATACCATGATCCCTGTAGGCCGTGGTCAACGTGAGTTGATCATTGGTGACCGTCAAACTGGTAAAACAGCAATGGCGATCGATGCGATCATCGCTCAGAAAAACTCTGGCATTAAGTGTGTATACGTAGCAATTGGTCAAAAACAATCGACTATCGCAAACGTAGTACGTAAGCTAGAAGAAACTGGCGCTATGGCGTATACCACTGTTGTCGCAGCAGGTGCATCTGATCCAGCAGCAATGCTGTATTTAGCTCCGTACTCTGGTTGTACAATGGGTGAATACTACCGTGACCGTGGTGAAGACGCGTTAATCATTTATGATGACTTGTCTAAGCAAGCTGTTGCGTATCGTCAAATTTCATTGCTTTTACGTCGTCCACCAGGTCGTGAAGCGTATCCAGGTGACGTGTTCTATCTACACTCGCGTCTACTTGAGCGTGCTTCTCGTGTATCTGCTGACTACGTTGAGAAATTCACTAACGGTGAAGTTAAAGGTCAAACTGGTTCTTTAACTGCATTGCCGATTATTGAAACTCAAGCAGGTGACGTATCTGCATTCGTACCAACCAACGTAATTTCGATTACAGATGGTCAGATCTTCTTAGAAACATCATTATTCAACGCGGGTATCCGTCCTGCTGTGAACGCGGGTATTTCTGTATCGCGTGTTGGTGGTTCTGCTCAAACTAAGATCATCAAAAAATTGTCTGGTGGTATCCGTACCGCTTTGGCGCAATACCGTGAATTGGCAGCGTTTGCTCAGTTCGCTTCTGACCTTGACGAAGCAACTCGTAAGCAACTTGAACATGGTCAACGTGTAACTGAGTTAATGAAGCAGAAACAATATGCGCCATACTCAATTGCTGACCAAGCTGTTTCAGTTTATGCATCTAACGAAGGCTACATGGCTGACGTAGAAGTGAAGAAAATCGTAGACTTTGATGCTGCGTTAATTTCTTACTTCCGTTCAGAACATGCTGCGTTAATGCAACAAATCGATGAAACTGGTGATTTCAACAAAGACATCGAAGCTGCAATCAAAGCAGGTATTGAAAGCTTTAAAGCGACTCAAACTTACTAATTTAGCATTGGCTAGTTAGGGGTTTGGTTCACGGAATCAACCTTCGGAAGCCTGAAAGGGCTTTCGAATACTAGGTTAAGCGTATGGCAAATTTAAAAGAAATTCGCGCCAAAGTTGCTAGTATCAAGAGCACGCAAAAGATTACTCGCGCGATGCAAATGGTTGCTGCTTCTAAGATGCGTCGTGCGCAAGAGCGCATGGCTCAAGGCCGTCCGTATGCCGAAAATATGCACCGTGTAATTGCTCATTTGGTACAGGCGAACCCTGAATACAAACACCGTTATATGATTGAACGCCCTGTAAAACGCGTTGGTTATATCATCGTGTCTTCAGATCGTGGTTTGGCAGGTGGCTTGAACATTAACTTGTTCAAGAAAGTTGTAAAGCATGTACAGCAACAACAAGAGCAGTCAATTGAAGTTCAGTTTGCTTTAATTGGTCAAAAAGCGGTTTCGTTTTTTAAAAACTACGGCGGTAAAGTGCTTGGTGCAACTACAAACGTAGGTGACGCGCCAAGTCTTGAACAGTTATCTGGCTCTGTGCAAGTGATGTTAGATGCGTACGATAAAGGCGAGTTAGATCGCATTTACCTCGTGTCAAACGGCTTTGTCAATGCCATGACTCAAGATCAGAAAATCGAACAACTTGTTCCTTTAGCATCTGCTGAAGAAAACAAGACTCTTAACCGTCAATACGGTTGGGATTATATCTATGAACCAGAAGCTGAAGAGCTGTTAAATGGTTTATTGGTTCGTTACATCGAGTCTATGGTTTATCAAGGTGTGATTGAAAACATCGCATGTGAACAGTCTGCGCGTATGGTTGCAATGAAAGCTGCAACAGATAACGCAGGTGAACTGATCAAGAGCCTACAACTTATTTATAACAAGCTGCGTCAAGCCGCGATTACTCAGGAAATTTCTGAAATCGTTGGTGGTGCCGCTGCCGTTTAACATTATTAGTTTGAATTGAGGAGACAGCAATGAGTGGCGGTCGTATCATTCAGATCATCGGCGCGGTTATCGACGTCGAGTTTGAACGCAACAGCGTTCCTAAGATCTATGACGCTCTCCAAGTTGACGGTACTGAAACTACATTAGAAGTTCAGCAACAACTTGGTGATGGCGTAGTTCGTACTATTGCAATGGGTTCTACTGAAGGCCTTAAGCGTGGTTTGAACGTAACTAACACTAACGCGCCAATCTCTGTACCAGTAGGTACAGCGACACTTGGTCGTATCATGGACGTTCTTGGTCGCCCTATCGACGAAGCTGGTCCAGTTGCAACTGAAGAGCGTTTACCAATTCACCGTCAAGCGCCTTCTTATGCAGAACAAGCGGCTTCTACTGACCTTTTAGAAACTGGTATTAAAGTCATTGACTTACTTTGCCCGTTCGCGAAAGGTGGTAAAGTTGGTCTGTTCGGTGGTGCGGGTGTTGGTAAAACCGTAAATATGATGGAGTTGATCAACAACATCGCTAAAGCGCACTCAGGTTTATCTGTATTCGCTGGTGTTGGTGAGCGTACTCGTGAAGGTAACGACTTCTATCACGAAATGAAAGACTCTAACGTTCTTGACAAAGTAGCAATGGTCTACGGTCAGATGAACGAGCCGCCTGGTAACCGTTTACGCGTAGCGTTAACTGGTTTGACTATGGCTGAGTACTTCCGTGATCAAAAAGATGAGAACGGTAAAGGTCGTGACGTATTATTGTTCGTAGACAACATCTACCGTTATACACTAGCAGGTACTGAAGTATCAGCACTTCTAGGTCGTATGCCATCTGCAGTAGGTTATCAGCCTACACTTGCAGAAGAGATGGGTGTTCTTCAAGAACGTATTACTTCAACTAAGTCTGGTTCGATTACATCTATTCAAGCTGTATACGTACCTGCCGATGACTTGACTGACCCATCACCTGCTACAACGTTCGCGCACTTAGACGCAACTGTAGTATTGAGCCGTGATATTGCATCTCAAGGTATTTACCCTGCGATCGATCCACTAGACTCAACTTCACGTCAGTTAGATCCATTAGTTGTTGGTACTGAGCATTACGAAATTGCTCGTTCAGTTCAAAACGTTCTTCAACGTTATAAAGAATTGAAAGACATTATCGCAATTCTTGGTATGGACGAATTGTCAGAAGAAGACAAACTTACTGTATACCGTGCACGTAAGATCCAACGTTTCTTCTCTCAACCGTTCCACGTAGCTGAAGTATTTACTGGCGCGCCTGGTAAACTTGTACCGCTTAAAGATACAATTCGTGGCTTTAAAGGTCTTCTAGCTGGTGAATACGATCATATCCCAGAACAAGCGTTCTATATGGTTGGTGGTATTGACGAAGTGATTGCTAAAGCCGAGAAACTTTAATTAGCAGCTCTAATTTAGGAGATTCTCATGGCGACTATGCAATGTGATGTTGTAAGTGTAAAAGAGTCTTTGTACTCGGGCACTGTGACTATGCTAATTGCAAAAGGTGCTGGCGGTGAACTCGGTATTATGCCGGGTCACGCACCACTGGTAACTTTGCTTCAGCCGGGTGCAATCCGCGTTCTGCTGGAAAATGGTACAGAAGAATTAATCTATGTATCTGGTGGCGTTCTAGAAGTTCAACCGCATGTTGTTACGATTCTTGCAGATACTGCAGTTCGTGCAGAAAACTTAGATGAAGCGGCAATTATTGAAGCGCGTAAACACGCTGAACAATTGTTGGCAAATCAAAAGAGCGATTTGGACGCTGCTGCTGCTTTGGCTGCTTTGGCAGAAACTGCTGCACAGTTGGAAACCATCCGCAAAATCAAAAACCGCGCACTTTAATTGTCGGTTTAAGATTGAAAAAAGCCACTCGAAAGAGTGGCTTTTTTTATGCTGTTTGGAATTGAAGCCTTATCTTTGCTTAAGATGCTGTATTGGTAGTTTCAGTAGGCTGATTTGACTCACCTTGTAAAATCATCCCCGCCAGTTTTAGCATTTCAGCTTGAATACTCCCCATTTGCTGTTCCAGTTTCTTAAAGTCCACTTTGCTTAAATCGACTTGTCCATTTAAAAATGGTGAAGCCAAAACTTGCTGATTGGCAGCCAATAAGTTTTGACGGATGGTATCAATTTCCTGTGTTTTTAAGTCTAGGCTGCTTAGTGTTTGATTGAAGCCTTGTAACTGCTGTTGTAATTGAGTCGCTGCAATTTGTAATTGTTGTGGATCTTGCGCATCTACAGCGGTTTGCAATTCAGACTTGGTTTGATTCAGTTGTTCGACATATTGACCTGCTTTGAGCTGTAGATCAGCCACATCGCGCACAATATAGAACATATTGCCACTGCTTAATGGAGCGTTGGTTGGGTTTGTATTGCTGTTGGATGATGCGCTGGAATCATCTTGATTAGTTGTTTGCGTTTGCGGCGTGTTCATTTGATCACAGGCGCTGAGTAGCAAGGCAGAACTCAATAGTGCAAACGGAAGTAGTGTCTTCGAAGATACATTTTTCATATTCATGTGATTTTTGGTACTCATTGAGAATGAATATAAAACGAAAATATGAATAAAAAACAGATTGTTGCAAAGCAATAACAAATCTTAATTTTTTTGTCTAAATCAAAAAAAATAGGAGTTTTAAAGAAACTCCTATGAATTACACTTCTTTCATAAAAGAAAAATGATCATAAGTAATGCGTCGAATTGATATTGATAGTCCCTTCTCTTGCGCCATATATGGCTCAGGATGAGGAATATATTCCGCAAGAGGATGAGGGAGCTGAATTATTGATTTAAAGAGAATTTATGAAAGAACTCTTTAACTTGCTGAATAAAAAATTATTTAGCCAATTCAGCCTCAATCGCTTCTACAATGCGCGGGTCATCTGCGGTTAAATCTGGGGCAAAACGCGCCACCACTTCACCTTGTTTATTCACCAAAAACTTTTCAAAGTTCCACAATACTTCAGGTGGTTCATTTGGGGTTAAGCCGTAATCAACCAAATCTTTCCACCATGGGCCTTCACCAATACGTTCAGGAATTGCTTGCGTTAAAGCCGTGTAGAGAGGATGTTTTTCTGCACCCACGACTGGAATTTTAGCAAACAATGGAAAACTCACCTGATAATTCAGTGAGCAAAATTCCTGAATTTCTGTATCGCTGCCCGGTTCTTGTGCCAAGAAATCATTCGATGGAAAGGCTAAAATTTCTAAGCCTTGTGCCTGTTTTGCTGCGTAGAGTTGCTGTAAGCCTTCGTATTGCGGGGTTAAGCCACATTTTGATGCCACGTTCACGATCAACAACACTTTTCCTGCATATTGATTTAATGTGGTTTCCGTACCCTGATTGGTTTTTACTGCAATGTCATAAACTGAAGTGCGCATAGTTGCTTCCTAGAATCTGTATTTTACCGCTACTGTTGTAACTGTAATTTTTGGGTACAGCAAGTTTTATAGCAAAGAAATTTACGACACTGATGGAATCCCGCATAGCCGTGATATTGCGCAGAAAAATGTAATTCGTATCTGCATTTTATTTTATTGATGGATAAATCGAGCGAAAAGTGCCATAAATAGACACTGGGTTTTTAGCACTTTGCATCACAAGTCAGTTATAGAAAAGGGTTTCACAGCAGGTATGCTGTTTGGTACAACAAGGATGATGAATACATGATACGGTCAGATAAAGGCGTATTTTGGGCAATTTTATTGCCATTGATTGCGGTATTGATTTGGTCTTTAAATATTGCAGTAACGAGGTATGTGGCGGAGTATATTTCACCCGTCAGTATCAGTTTTTATCGCTGGTTGATTGCTTTTCTGATTTTAACCCCGTGGATATTGCCCAAAGTTTGGCAGCAGCGTGAGTTGATTCGTCCACATTTGAAACAGTTGGCAGTGCTTAGTGCTTTTGGTTTGGTGCTGTATCAAGGTCTAAGCTATACCGCAGCCAATTACACCACTGCAACCAATATGGGCATTATTAATGCGTTTATTCCCATGTTTACGGTTTTGGTTTCATTGCTGATCTTAAAAGACATTCCGACACGATTTGCGGTTTTGGGCTGCATTATTTCATTTTCGGGTTTGTTGTATGTGATTGCACAAGGAGATTTGCGTCAACTCAGTCAGCTGACAGGACATGCGGGCGATATGCTCATGGTTTTGGCGGTATTTTTTTACGCCTTTTATGGGGTGTTTTTAAAGAAATGGAATTTAAAATTGCCGCTCATGCTGAGTCTTTATGTGCAAATTATATTCGCCTTACTTTACCATCTGCCATTTATTTTGTGGTTCGGCTTGGATCATTTAAATAGCCAAAATGGTTTAAGTGTGCTGTATGCAGGTATATTTCCTTCAATTATTGCACCTTTGGTATGGATGTTGGCCGTTCAATATTTAGGGCCAAATCGCACCAGTATTTTTATGAATTTGATGCCTGTTTTCACGGCTATCATTGCATATTTTTGGTTGGCAGAAGTGTGGGGGAGTTATCACAGTATCGGTGGATTGATTATTTTAACGGGTATTGTGTTGGCACAAATGAAAGCACGCGTACACATTCAAGCAAAAAGTTGAGTTTAATTGGTGTTTTTTTTGATCACATAAAGGTGTATTTAAAATGCCTTTTATTCAAAATTTATACAGTATTGAGTGTTATGAATTATGACAGTTTTTTTAATTTTTCTAAAATAATTGTAAAAATAGTAAGATAATTTAAATTGTTAAGAAAAAAAGATGAATCTTTCATTGAATATTTGTCTTGGATTAATAGGAAAAATCTATTTGTATAGTCGACTAAATTACTCCATAATTCACGTACTGAAAATGATCCACTGTATTCAATAATCAGTGAAATATCATTTGCAGCAAGATTTTTAAACCCTCTGGATGTGCTTTTATACACATCCTTTTTATGCTCAACCATCCCTATATGGTTGAGCTTTTTTTTATCCACTGGAGCGTAAAACCTCGTGGTTCAGCACGAGGATATAAGCGACTGGAGTAAACCATATGAACGACACGAAATGTCGTTTTAAATACTTGTACTATAGTCACTATTAAGAAAAATACTGTTAAAATAATTGGATGAAGACACTCAAATTACGCATAAAAGACAAACATTGCAAGGTGCTAAATCAGTTAGCATCCGAAGTAAATTTTGTCTGGAATTATGTCAATGATTTGTGTTTTAAGCATCTACAACGTAAACAACAATTCTTTTCAGCATACGACATTGCAAATACACGAAAGGCACATCGAAAGAATGCAACTTGCACAGTCAAACTATTCAGGCAGTGACAGAAGAATTGGTCACAAGACGCAAGCAGTTCAAAAAAGCAAAACTAAAATGGCGTGTCAGTAATAAAAAATCAGCTAGACGTTCACTGGGTTGGATACCGTTTAAAAAGGTTGCAATCAAATATGCTGATGGCTATGTTCAATATGGCAAGCATCAATTTAAACTATGGGATAGTTACGGATTAAGTCAATACAATATCAAAACAGGCACATTCGTAGAAGATAGTCGTGGACGTTGGTATGTTTGTCTTGTAGTTGATGCAGTCAAAATAGAAAAAAACAACGCTAAAACCTCAATTGGCATAGATTTAGGTTTAAAAGATTTAGCGACTTGTTCAGATGGCGTAAAACTTAAAGCACCTCAAATCTATCGGCAATATGAACAAAAACTTGGTATTGCTCAACGTGCAAAAAATAAGAAACGTGTCAAAGCCATCCATGCCAAGATTAAAAATGTAAGACAAAACATGCTGCATCAATTCAGCCGAAAACTGGTGAATGAACATGCAGCCATCTTCGTTGGCAATGTGAATGCCAAAGCATTAGCACAAACCAGATTGGCTAAATCAGTGCTAGATGCCAGTTGGACAACACTAAGAACCATGCTCAAGTATAAATGCGAGAACGCAGGGGTATGTTATGAAGAAGTCAATGAAGCCTATACCACCCAAACTTGTTCGTGCTGTGGCTCACGCTATAGTAGTCCGAAAGGTAGAACAGGACTTGGAATAAGAGAGTGGCAGTGTGTGGAGTGCGGTACGCTCCATGATCGGGATGTAAATTCCGCACTGAATATTCTTGCGCTCGGACATGAGCGTCTAGCAGTAGGAATCTCCGTCCTTTAGGTCGGGGAGGATGTCAACTAAAATTTGTCTAAAGCTAGGCGCGAATCACTGCCCCACTCTCTGCATCTAAAATACGGCTAGGTTGCTGGCTTAAACCCAAATCACCATTTAAGTAGTGCAATTGTTGATGGAAATATTGCGTTGTCTCTTGCAAAGAGCGTGCAGGGGCAAGTCCCGCAGGATTGGCACTGGTCGATACAATAAAGCCATCAAAGGCATGGCATAACGCCATACATAAAGGATGATTGGTTACGCGCACCGCTACTTTGGGGTGTTGACCTGTAATCCACTCTGGAATTGCGGCTGTGCTGGGTAATAGCCAGGTGGTTGCTCGATCTGTGGGATAAGTATTCGTCCATGACGCAATTACGCGATCTCGCATTTCGGGGTTTAAATCCTGCAGCAAATGCTCTACTTGTGACAGATGTCCTGCCAGTAAAATCACACCTTTTTCAATCGGACGCTGTTTCAGACGCAAAATTTCCAAAAATGCCTGTTGATTATATGGATCACATCCCAATCCCCAAACCGCCTCTGTAGGATAGGCCAGTACCTGTCCTTGTTGTAGACATGCAGCGGCTTCGGTGACAGAAGTTGTAATCATGGGAGTTTTACCTAAACAGAAACGTGAAATAGGCGCTTATTGTGAACCTTATTTGAGTGGACGACAACGCAGATATAAACCTGATTGTTGTAAACAGAAGCCCATGAGTTCCAGTTCCATTAATGCGCTGGTGAGTGTGGCAATATCTAAATTCAGTTGCTGTGCCAAGTGATCGATGCTTTGTCCGACCCAATCCAGTTGTTGATACAGTGCCAATAAATGCTCGGGAATATGCGGTGTACTTGTATCTGCTGTTTTTGTTGTGGTGGTTTGAAGTATTGCTTCAGTCGGTGGTGTAGATAATTTTGCTTTTGTTGAAGCTGCTGTAGTCTGATTTTGGCTTGATGCTATTTGGTTTTGTTGATATTGCCATTGGGTGGGTAGGGCTAAATCTTCAATCACTTGTTCAGGATGATCCACTAAAATTGCACCTTCACGAATCAATTGGTGGCAACCTTGATGAAATTCACTGTAAATATGTCCTGGAATGGCAAAAATTAATTTGCCTTGCTCTGCTGCCAGTTTCGCGGTAATCAGCGAGCCACTATTTAAACTGGCTTCAGCAACAATCACGCCTAAACTTAGTCCACTGACAATACGGTTACGTCGTGGAAAATGTTGCTGTAAGGGCTTAGTCTGTGGTAAAAACTCCGTAATCACGGCACCACCAGATTCTACAATTTTTTGGCGCAGGCTGTGATGTGCACTTGGATAAGTGCTGTCCAAACCTGTGCCCATGACTGCAATGGTACGTTGATGTTGCAAAGCACCTTGATGTGCGGCTTCATCAATACCTTGTGCCAAACCACTATTGATAAAGAACCCTTGTTCACTTAAATAATAAGCAAAATCATAAGCCACTTGCCGACCATGCGGGCTGGCTTTGCGACTGCCGACAATCGCAATTTGCGCTTGCAACAAAGCCTGTGCATTGCCTTGCCCAAATAAAATGGGTGGCTTGTTGGAATAGGGTCGTAACTGATTGGGATAGTCCGCATCGTCCAAAGTTAGAATAAAATCGCACTGCTGTTGCAGTTGATTCAGACATTGTTCAAAGGCGAGTTGCCCTGTTGGGCTGAGATATTCTTTGGCGCGTTGTAGATGGTTGGCATGAATGCGCACATCTGACCATGTGAGGAGGTGTTCGGGCTGCACTGCGGCAGCCACGGAACCATAATGTTGTACGAGTTTGGAAAAACTAGACAGTGAATGTTGAACCAAATACCACAACAAAATGTAGTTGATTTGCTGTGGGCTGAATGAATTCAACATCACCATCTTAAACCGTTTTAGTCGTCCATTCGTGGTGCTTGTAAGCTCGCACCGACTTTAATTGGTAATTCACTGTCTAAAACATAGGCATAGCTAATGTGGTCAAAGCTCTTGAAGACCATGATATTGCCAATACGTTCGCCTGGAAGCTGAACACGTTCTTTGGTTTTCGGGTCGGTGACCACTTCGCCTTTTTGCGCTACGCTAAACACATGACCAGATTGCACGCCATGTAATGTACCGCGATCAATTGCCACAACACTGTGTTTTGCTGCAGTACCAATCGAACCCATCACACGTAGCACCTGACCACCTGTGCTGACATTTTCAGCATGCGTTGGGTAGAACAAGGTTGGCAGCATTGGGTCATAAATTGGTAAGACGCGATCACCACGACGCACTTCGGCATTGTAGGTATCGGTCAATTCAAGTGTGGTGATGTCATTTTCACCACGTACTGCAATACCTGCAGCAACTTGAGTGAGTTCAATGCCTGCATTGAATTTTTGACCATTGGCATCGGTCAGCATGTACGGTTCGCCTTCACGATATACACCGTAGCGTTGACCTACTTCCAGACCTGTACCACGCGCATACACACTTTGACCTTTAGCGGCTAAAACACGTTGATCAGAAGTACCTAAAATATATGGTGTGCCTTGTAACGCATCTGCGGCAATAATGCTGCTGCGCTCTAACCAGTGTTTGATGTAGTCAAGTGGAATCACAGGAATGGTATTATTTAAAGACTCCACGCGAATTTGCGGCTGTAAATTGGTGCTCTTGCCTGCATAACGACGAATAATGCCTTCACAGCCATCGCCTTCATCTTTACCAATAATTGGACGACCTTCATAGGTACACATCAACAAACGGTCACCTGGGAAAATCCAGTGTGGATTTTTTACGTGACGGTTACTTGCCCAAATTTCAGGCCAACGTAATGGATTGTTCAGGAATTTTTTGGAAATATCCCATAAGGTATCGCCTTTTTTTACCACATACACATTTGGTGCGCTGGCTTTTAAGGCAGGCGGATTGATGTTTCGTGCAGGTGCTGCTTCAGCCACACTGATCGCACTAAGTCCCACTGTGAGACATACTGCGAGTGCTAAAACTTGCTTTTTAAACCCCAAGACACGAAAAGAGGATGTGTCTGTCAAAACCTTTTTCATTATCATAATTCCTAAAATTATGTATGTAGTTGCGTTATAATAACGATCTTACACACATTTTTTTGATGAAGCATTCCTTCATTCGGTTTTTTGATCAATGGCATATAAGTGAGGACGTCCCATGGCCTTATTACCTATTTTAAGTTTCCCGGATCCCCGTTTGCGTACCATTGCCAAACCCGTCGAAGAAGTGACCGACGAAATTCGTCAGCTTGCTGCAGATATGTTTGAAACTATGTATGCCGCACCAGGAATTGGTCTAGCTGCGACACAGGTAGATCATCATATTCAGCTGATTGTCATGGATTTATCTGAAAATAAAGATCAACCCATGGTCTTCATTAACCCCAAAGTTACCCCATTGACTGAAGAGACCCAACCGTATGAAGAAGGGTGTTTGTCAGTGCCTCAAATATACGACAAAGTTGAGCGTCCGTCACGTGTAAAAATTGAAGCGATTAACCTTGAGGGTCAATCCTTTGCGCTAGAAGCAGATCAACTTCTCGCTGTTTGTATCCAACATGAAATGGATCACTTAAATGGTAAATTATTTGTCGATTATTTATCACCACTCAAAAGACAGCGTGCCCGTGAAAAAGTGGAAAAAGTAGTGCGCCAGCGTCAGAAAGAAAAAGTTGCTGTGAAGCGTTAAAACAAACAACCATCTAGTTGTCCATGTTTAGACCAAAGCATAAAAATCAGCCCAATTTCGATTGGGCTTTGTTATACTTGCGCCACACAAATTCAGGATAGATGTTTTTGTTGTTGCGTAGTGGCTTACTGCTTTCATTTATCGCAGTTTTTTTACAGATTGCTGTATTTTTACAGCCTTTGCTGCCTGAGCAATATCAAGTTGCGCCAGTCTGTGAAACCATCACGCGTGCACTTTTGTTGCCACAAGCCCACGCCGTGCATACAAATTCTTCGCATACTGCACATTCATCTACATCGCAAGCTGATGATCAACAACTGACTGCACAGCATGGACATCATCATCACGATGCTTCACACCAATGTCAGTATTGTACGGTCTATGGCAACTTGGTCTTGCCACCTGAATTAGAGCTTAAAGAAGTGCTTGATCGCATTCAGGTACGTCTTTTGGCTTTCCAAAAACGTTTTCAACACGTTTGGTTTGCACTTCAGCAACTCTTTTTACTTCCGCAGGGACGTGCTCCACCTCACTTTGCATAAATTCAATGTTTTTCGGGTCTGCTTTGACCCTAACTGTATTTATGTTTTGAAGTGAGAAATAAAATGGCTCAGCCTAAATTTTTATTACAGCCCATTGCGGCTGCAGTTTGTGTTGCCTGCTATTCAGCAAGTGCGTTTGCCGATCAAAGTATGCTGTCTGCGAATACGCATAGTCTTGCGCCTATTGTTGCAACCGCACAACAGGGCAATGATGCCAATGGTTTGGTGGTTCGTGCTAATCCAAAACAACCCATTCAGCCGATTCCAGCCACAGATGGTGCAGACTATTTGCAAAGCATAGTTGGCTTTAGTGCTGTCAACAGTGGTGCGGGTACCAATGGCGATGTGACCTTCCGCGGCATGTTTGGTTCACGTATTAAAATTTTAACCGATGGTTCTGAAAACTTAGGTGCATGCCCGAGTCGTATGGATTCACCAACCTCTTATATTTCACCAGAAAGTTTTGATGAAATTACCGTCATTAAAGGCCCGCAAACGGTGCAATATGCCAACACAGGTTCGGCAGCAACGGTATTGTTTGAGCGTAAGCCTGAGCAATTTGGTGAAGGTCAAAACTATCGTGGCCAAGCCAGTGTCTTGATGGGGTCATTTGGCCGTTTAGATCATAATGTTGAAGCGGCTGCGGGTGATGAGCAGAAATACATCCGTTTAAACGCCAACCGTTCTGTAGCAGACAGCTATAAAGATGGCAATGGTACAACTGTTCCTTCGGATTGGGAGCGTTGGAATGCTGATGTCGCTTTAGGTTGGACACCCGATGAAAACACTTGGCTAGAACTGACAGGTGGTCGTGGTGATGCTGAAGTGGTTTATGCGGGCCGTACAATGGATGGTGCTGAATTTGACCGTGAAAGTTTAGGTTTACGTGTAGAAAAGAAAAATATTACCGATGTGATTAAGAAAATTGAAGCACAGGTGAATTATAGTTTTAACGATCACGTGATGGATAACTTTAGTCTGCGTGCGTTCAATCCTGCAGGGGGGATGATGCATCCTATGGCAAATAATGTGGCACGTAAAACGTTGAATGCACGTATGGCGGTGACACATGAGTGGGATAAAGTTGACTTTGTGACAGGTGTTGATACTCAAAATAATGAGCATAGTGGTCGTAAAGGCAGAATGAACAGCTATAAAAATTTGCCTCGTACTGTGGATATGGAGTTTCAATCTATAGGAGGTTTTGGTGAGCTTGGTTATCAATTCAACGATCAAAACAAGTTAGTCACAGGTGTGCGTATTGATCAAATTGAAGTAGACGCAGTGCAAACAGCTCAACAACGTAAAGAAACTTTGCCAAGTGGCTTTATTCGTTTGGAAAATCAACATCCGCACCATGATGCTAAAACTTATGTCGGTTTGGGCTATGTAGAGCGTATGCCTGATTATTGGGAATTGTTTAGTCCTCTGTCGGGTAACGGAAATAAAAATACGTTTAATCACATTGATACTGAAAAAACCCTTCAATTGGACTTTGGCTATCAACATGAACATGGTGCATTCAGCTCTTGGGCATCGGCTTATGCAGGTTTAATTAATGATTATATTTTGACGAATTACAAACTGAGAGATGAAAACAAGCCTCAGAGTAAAGAAAATCCTTTAGAGGCGCATACTCGCAATGTGGATGCAACGATTGCAGGTGCAGAAGTTGGTATTGCTTATCAATTTACCGATGCTTTACAGGCTGATGTGAGTGCCATGTATGCGTGGGGTGAAAACACTACGGACAATACGCCGTTGCCACAAATTTCACCTTTGGAAGGGCGTTTAAACCTGCGCTATGTTCAGGATAAATATACTTTAGGTGCATTATTACGTGTTGTTGATGGTCAAAGTCGTATTAGCGAACGTGAAGGTAATATCGTGGGCTATGATGTGAAAGAAAGCAGTGGCTTTGGCGTATTGTCTTTAAACGGCAGCTATAACCTCAATAAAAGTGTTGATGTGTCTGTGGGTATTGATAACGTACTGGATAAAACTTATACCGAGCATCTAAACAAAATGGGTAATGCGGGTTTGGGTTTTGCTGCGAATGAGCAATTTAACAATATTGGCCGTAACTATTGGGCGCGTATCAGTATGAAGTTCTAATTTGGACTTTATTTAAACCAAAAGCAGGGCTTCGGCTCTGCTTTTTGCTTTTCTATAAGAATAATTGTATATAAAACATTGAGTTGTGTTTTAAAATTTGGTTTAAAGGAATTGGGTGGATTTTTGTTAAAATAAATTTATAAGATAAAACAGTGGTTTATTGATTTTAGGGTTTATAAAATAAACACCCGATATATTTCTTTTGAAAAAAGTCTTGCAAGGTAAAATATTTGCCCTATAATGCACATCCATCGGCGGTGATGAAGATTAAAACTTCTGATAAAACAATGACTTGATTGAAATTAATTGGGTTGGGTTTTAGAAAGGAAGTTTAAAATAATTTAAATTACCAGTTGACACTTTAGAAATAAAGCGTAATATAGCCGACCTAGCTTGATGCTGACGAAGCATCGAGAAGATCATTAAGAGATTATGAAGAACAACTTGTGTGGAT
>NZ_VPBI01000030.1:0-24935 GCF_013418795.1 Acinetobacter sp. YH12120
AAAGTTTTACGTACTTTAACTGAATCAACCTATGAAATTCAGCCTCAGCAAAGTCATTATGAATCTCTCGAAGTAGATGAGTTCTGGAATTTTGTTGGAAATAAAAAGAATAAACAATGGCTTATTTTTGTTCAAAAGTCATATTTTACCTCGGAGAAACCGGACATTTTTATTTTGGAGTTACATCTCTGTTTCGTATAACAGCCATTATGTTAAATGAATGATAATTGACATTTTGTTCATTAATACTGATATGCAACGAATTTTATTATATGTCACCCCTCAATTACAAATATAAATGACTGCTCGTCTAATCATCTCCATTACACAATTAAATGTTAAAATGCATAGCTACTTCATCTAAGATAAAATATATGTATCCAAATCTACAGCACAGCTTCGAAAACAGCGTCATTCTCGTTGTAGAAGATGATTATGATATTGGTGACATTCTTGAAAAATACATAAAAAATGAAAACATGCAGGTCATCCGTGCATTGGATGGACAACAAGCTTTAGAGTGCCTAAAAGCCAACTCTATCGACCTGATTCTCCTTGATATTAAATTACCCAAACTAAATGGCTGGGAAATTCTACAAATCATCCGTCAAACAAGTCATTTACCTGTCATTATGCTGACTGCCTTAGATGATCAAGTGAATAAGATCATGGGGCTAAAAATGGGTGCTGATGACTTTATTATTAAGCCATTTAACCCAAACGAAGTGATTGCACGAATACAAGCCGTACTTAGACGAAGTACAAGCCAAAATATGGAAATAACTAATATTATTCGTTATAGAAATATTGAAATTAATCCAGATCATCATCAAGTTTACATTTCAAATGGTCAAAGAAATCAGTTGCTCAACCTTACGTTAACTGAGTATAAGATACTGTTTTTGATGGCAAAAACACCGAATAAAGTCTTTACACGTAATGAATTGATCCAAAACTGTATGCCTGAAAGTGATGCTTTAGATCGCACTGTAGATAGCCATATCAGCAAATTACGCAAAAAACTTGAAGAAAATGATGTAAATGGCTTATTAATCAATGTCCGTGGCGTGGGGTATCGCTTAGATCAAAATCATGAAATTTAACTTTTTTAAAAATTCTGTTGGAATTAACTTCCAGTTTATTATCATGATGAGCCTATTCAATTTAGGCATTACGCTGTTATCTTTCATGATTGGCTATTTTGTTTATAGCTGGGCGATAAAAATAGGTTTTCTAAATACACAAGTTATTAATTCAAATGAATTTTCAGTTACCTCCGTTGACTTTATCTGGCTGTTTTTAGTGCTATTAACAGGCTTTTTTCTTTCTACTATCCTCGCCTTTAAATATGGAAAACGCTATACACAGCCAATTAGTGATTTAGCAGATGTTATTCAACAAATTCAACAAGGCAATTTAGCACTCAGAATTAAACAGCCACATCATGATATTCCACATGAAATCAAGTCTCTTATTGAGAACTTCAATGAAATGGCAAACCAACTTGAAGTATCAGTTAAGAATTCAACTGTTTGGAATGCTGCAATTGCACATGAATTACGAACACCTGTGACAATATTACAAGGTCGCTTGCAAGGTATTGTCGATGGTATATTTATTGCCGATAAAGCTTTACACCTAAGCTTATTGAACCAAGTCGAAGGCTTATCTTACCTTGTGGAAGATTTACGGACACTGACACTTATTGAAAATAAACAATTACGATTAGAACTAGAAAAGACCAATTTAAAAAATAGTATTGAAAAATGTCTGCAGATGTTTAATGAACGGTTTCATGTTAAAGGTTTAACTATTGTTTTAAATTTGACGGATAAATTGGTTTGCGTTGATATAAGAAGGATGGAACAGGTCTTTATTGCATTGTTCTCTAACTTTCTAAGATATTCGAATGCTGGAAAAATAAATATTACATCTGTAACCACAGCAGAACATTGGGTATTGACGTTTGAAGATGAAGGTCCTGGTATTGATGAATCGCATCTTAAACACCTGTTCAAACCCTTCTATCGACTGGAAGACTCTAGATCATGTCTAGATGGCGGTACTGGATTAGGCTTGGCAGTGATTGATGCAATTATTGAAGCACACCAAGGTCATATTTATTATTCTAAATCCAAAAACTTAGGTGGCAGCTGTTTTACTATTCAACTAAATCGTAAGACATCAACTCATTTATAATGTGTTAAGTTCAGATTAATACGGCTTAATTTAAACCATAAATTTAAGATAAATTGATGTCTGAACTTAACCATTCTGTTTGATGATCCTCAAATAAATTTCATCACAATGAATTCTCATCTCGATATTTAGCTAGCATAAAAAATACCACAATGGAGAGTATCCCGATGATAATCCCTGCTGTTAATAATAAATTAACATGAGCTGAACTGAAGGCAATTTTACCTGCGTTAATCAATGCTGTACCTTGTTCAACGGGTAACTGGCTCGCCACTAAATAGGTATCACCAATCGAAAGTCTGGCTTTTTCTGCTAAAACAGCAGTTAAATCTGACGGCACTTGAAGATGACTGCCAAATATATAGGCCATGAAAACACCAAATAAAGTAATACCTAGTCCTGTACCCAGTTCATAACCTGTACTTTCAAGTGAACCTGCCGCACCGCCCTTTTCTGCAGGTACTGAGCCCATGATCGCAATGGATGAAGCTGTTAAACCAATACTCAGTGTTAATCCAATCGAAGCTAAAATAAAGGGAACGATGATTCCCGGATGATGAAAATCTGAATAACTCAAACTGACCAACGCAATTGCTGCCAATATTAATGACATGGTCGCAACCAGACGGAGTCCAAATTTATTGGATAAAAAACCAGCAATAGGCCCGCCAATAGCGGCCGCAACCATAATCGGAACCATAAAAAGACCGGCTTGCAGCGGTGTTAAACGAATGACATATTGCAGCTCCATTGCCAAAGTTAACTCAACCCCTGCCAAAGCGCCTGCAGCAACCATTGCCATAATAATGCCGGCTAAAATAGCAGGACGTGAAAATAGCGAAAGATCTAGCATCGGCTGAGGAGAATTCAGCTGTTTGCGTACAAATATGGTTAATAAGCCGATAGATAAAACGACCAAAGGCAAGACAATCAACAACGACTGTTTACCGCCTAAGCCTGCTTTTAGTGCATATACAAACGAAATCAAACCGACAATCAGCAATAGCGCTTGACCAAATGCCCAATGTCCAGGGGTTATAGCTTCTTTTCGGGACAATAAGAAATAGCACATTGGTGCGACAACCAGCATGATTGGGACGTTAATCAGGAAAACTGAACCCCACCAGAAATATTCTAACAATCCCCCACCAATGAGCGGTCCAATGGCGGCACCGGCTGATCCGATTGTGCCCCAAATACCCAGCGCAATGGCACGTTCGCGACTGTCTTCGAAGGTTCTGCGAATAATACCCAATACACAGGGCATAATCATGGCACCGCCTAATGCTAATAAAGCACGTGCGGCAATCAGCATAGAAGCCGTTTGGGAAAATGCCGCAAGGACTGAGGCAATTCCAAATATAACCAAGCCAATCAGCAGAATCTTACGATTGCCGACACGATCAGCCAAAGTTCCCATCGGAACTAAAAGTCCAGCCATAAGTAATGGATAAATATCAATAATCCATAAGACTTGGTTACTTGTGGCACTCAGCGATTGGGTTAATGAGGGAACCGCAACATGCAGTACAGTCATATCAATCACAATCGGCAGAAATGCAAGCACGACAGCGAGCAATATCCACCAGCGTTTCGGATCAAGATTGGTAGCTTTCATGATTAAACCTATATTGATGGTTTATTAAATCAATTCTGAAATAAAGATGTAAATGAAAGATTTGTTGTGGGCTAAACTCGTTAACCCACAGCTTTTATTCTCAGTTTTGATGCTTAATGTGCCGCTTTACGTTTCGAGAATTTCTCAACCATGCTCATGACGACAATAAAGAAAATCGGTACAAAAATAACAGCTAGAATTGTTGCGCTGATCATGCCGCCAAAGACGCCTGTACCAATCGCTTTTTGAGTTTCAGAACTAGCGCCACTGGCAATGACTAAAGGAATAACGCCACAGGTAAATGCCAAAGATGTCATTAGGATTGGACGTAAGCGCAATTTAGCGGCTGCAACGGTTGCCTCCACTAAACCCATTCCTTCTTCTCTTAGTGCTTTTGCAAACTCAACAATCAAAATAGCATTCTTTGCAGATAGACCAATAATCGTGATCATGCCGACCTTAAAGAAAATATCATTTGGCATACCACGTAACATTACTGCTAAAAAGGCGCCAATCAACCCTAGAGGGACAACTAGCATCACAGAGAATGGAATTGACCAGCTTTCATAAAGCGCTGCCAAGACAAGGAAAACGACTAACATCGACAACAGTAATAAAAACAAGGTTTGTGATTCCGACTGTTTTTCTTCTAGAGAAATCCCAGTCCACTCATAACCCACACCTTTCGGAAGTTGTTCAATCAAATTTTCCATCTCAGTCATGGCTTGTCCTGAAGATATACCTGCTGCTGGACTGCCAGAAATACTCAATGATGGACGACCGTTGTAACGATTGTATTGTTGTGGGGAATGTTGCCAAATTGGAGTAATTATTTCAGACATTGAAACCAATTTACCGCTTTGACTGTTCACCTTAATCTGAAGAATATCTTCAATACTCATGCGTGATTTGGCATCAAGTTGCACAATGACTTGCTGCATACGGTCATGATTTGGAAAATCATTGATATACATCGAACCCATTGAGGTTGAAATAATATCGGTCACATCACTGAAATTAACACCTAATGCCTGCAATTTATCTCTATCAATTTTAAGCTGTACAGAACTGCCATCTGGCAAACCTTCAGGATAGACCTCCGCCACGATTTTACTTTGTGCTGCTAATGCTAAAAGCTGATCTTGTGCTTCTCTTAAAGCAGGCATGCCAATATTGCCACGATCTAATAATCTCAGTGAAAAACCAGATGAGTTACCCAATTCATCAATTGCTGGTGGTAACACAGACATGGTTTGACCTTCTGAACTTTCAGCCATCGCTATATTGGCATTATTCACGACTTCTTGTGCCGTAATAGTACGCTCTTCGAATGGCAATAGATTGGTAAAATACATCGCTGTATTCTGACCAGATCCACTAAAACCAAAACCTAAGACCGCCATATTGTCTTTAATCCCCGTTTCTTGGTCTAAATAATTTTGAAACTCAGCAACGACTTTACGGGTACGTTCTTGAGTTGCATCCGCAGGAAGTTGAATCGAAGTCATAAACCACCCCTGATCTTCTTCTGGCATAAACGCAGTCGGAACGTGTTTAAAACTAAAAATCAGCACAATGACAATGCCTAAGAAACATAACATTGCGAGGGTTTTATGTTTAATTACTTTAAATAAACTGCGTTCATAGCGATTGTTCAGCTTCTCAAAACTGCGATCAAACGATGCAAAAACACCCTTTTTCTGATGGTCTTGATCAATCGGTTTTAACATCGTTGCACATAACGCAGGGGTTAATGTCAGTGCAAGGAAAGCTGAGAATAAAATTGAAACCGACATGGTAATGGTGAACTGACGATAGATAATCCCCACTGAGCCTGACGCCAATGCCATCGGCAAGAATACAGCGGCTAACACTAAGGTGATGCCAATAATCGGATTGGTAATTTCCTTCATGGCTTTAGATGTGGCTTCAACTGGAGATAAGCCTTCTGTCGCCATAATGCGTTCAACATTCTCAATGACCACAATCGCATCATCGACAATAATCCCGATCGCAAGCACCATACCGAACATGGTCAGCACATTAATCGAAAAACCAGCAAGCAGCATGACTGAGAATGTGCCAAGCAATGCAATCGGTGCAACAATCGCCGGAATTAAGGTGTATCGAACATTGTGTAAAAAGATAAACATGACAATAAAAACTAATGCCATAGCTTCAAGCAATGTCATGATTACTTTTTCAATCGAGATTTTTACAAAAGGTGCAGTGTCGTAAGGTATAGAGAATTTCATACCATCAGGCAGTGCTGAACCTAACTGTTCAATTTTCGCTTTAACACCTTCTGCAGTCTTGACAGCGTTGGCACCAGGACTCATTTGTATCGCCACAGCTGTAGAGGCTTTGCCATTTTCTAAAATCGCAAAGTTATACATCTGTGCCCCGATTTCGACACGAGCGACATCCGACAGTCGAACATTGGCGCCATTTTGTTGAGCACGTAAACTAATTTTCTTGAATTGCTCTACAGTTTCTAATTGACCTTGAGCAGTTAAAGGAATAGTAATTTGTTGCCCCGTCAAAGCAGGAACATCACCAATACGACCTGGTGATATCGGCAAGTTTTGGTTTTGGATGGCTGTATTCACATCTTGAATACTCAATCCATAAGAAACCAAACGATCTGGATCGACCCAAATCCGCATGGCTTTTTCAGCACCAAAATTTTGGACTTTACCAACACCGTCAACCCGCTTTAATTCTTCAATCACATAGCGAGTCATATAGTCACTGACATCAATTTCACTATATTTGCCATTCGGTGAACTTAAGCCCACCATCATTAAAAAACCAGACGACGCAGCATCGACCATCAGCCCTTGTTGTCGCACTGTTTGAGGTAAGCGTGACTCAATGGCTTTAATTTTGTTTTGCACATCAATTTGTGCAAGTTCTACATCTGTACCTGGTTTAAATGTTGCGGTGATTGTTGCTGTTCCAGAACTATCTGAACTTGAACTGTAATAAAGTAAGTTTTTGACACCTGACATTTCCCGCTCAATCAAGGTCACAACACTATCATTCAATGTTTTTGGCGTAGCACCTGGATAGATTGCCGTAATACTAATCTGTGGTGGCGCAACACTTGGGAATCGTGCAATAGGTAACTTGGGGATGCTTAGTACACCCAACAGAATAATAAATAAAGCAATCACCCATGCAAAAATAGGACGCCTAATGAAAAATTGGGACATTATTGCTGTCCTCCATTTTCCTTAATATTTGTAGGTTGCCACTGCTTAATTTTTAATTTTTGCTCAGGCTGTATACGATCAGCCCCTTCAACAATGACTTTCTCACCTGCTTGTAACCCTTGTTTGATCACATAGTTATTTTGATAACGTTGACCAAGCTGAACAGGCTTGCTTTGCGCTAAACCTTTTTGATTAACAATCGTAACATTGGCTTTACCACTAATATCATGTTGAATCGCTTGTTCTGGAACTAGGAGCGCATTTTCAACTTGAGCTCGGCTCATATTGACTCGAACATACATGCCTGGCAAAAGTTTTTGATTTTCATTATTGGCTAAAATACGGATTGTGACATCACCCGTATCAGGATCAACTTTAGTATCCGAAAATAGGATTTCACCTGTAACGTTATAAGGTTTACCCTGACTATTTAGGATTTCAACCGTATGTTTGGTATTTGACACGTCACCTTGCTGTAAAGCTTCCTGTAGTTTTTCATAATCACTAATTGATTGCTTTACATCAACATAGACTTTATTAATCTGTTGTATTACGGCCATTGCATTAGTATCACCTTGACCAACTAATGCACCCTCAGTCACTAAGATTTCACCAATCGTTCCCGAGATAGGGGCTGTAACAGTCGCATATTTAAGATTAAGTTGTTGTCTGCTTAACATGGCTTGCATTTGCGCCACATCGGCTTTTGCTTTTTGATAATCTGCTTCGGTATTGTTGTATTCCTGCTGACTAACCGCATTTACTTTTACTAATTCAGTGTAGCGTTTTAACAGCACCTGCAAACGTGTCACCTCAGCTTGTGCACGGTTTAAAGTGGCTTGATTGCTTTTTACATCTGCCTGAAATATTTCAGAATTCAATTTAAAAAGCGGTTGACCTGCTTGCACATAAGAGCCTTGCTTAAAAAGTACTTTATCAACAATTCCACCTACTTGCGGGCGAATTTCAGCAATACGGTAAGCGACAACACGGCCTGGAAGATTTTCAATTAAATTCATGGAATGCGGTAATACCGTGATGGTACTGACAACCGCTGGTGGCATTTCTGTTGGGGACTGTTCAGCATCTTTGGCTTGTGTACAGCCGATTAAAAGTACAGTTGTAATAAGTATTGAACCTATTAAATGATAATGTGTTGACATGCTTTTTCAGAGGGGGGGTTTTAGATACTACTATTTTGAAATAGCAGTGTTTATGAATTGCTGATGTTGTGTGGAGATTGTGTGGAGATTGTGTGGAGAGATTAAAAGATTTATTTTTTAATGACACGCTTAAACAGCGTGGCTTGTAAATTAGTATAAATAATTTTGTTGTTCTACAATTTTGATCGTATCTTAGTTTTTTCTCATAGTTCATGAACTTTAAAATTCTAAACCAAGACTAATATTTATATAAGCAATTGAAAATACAATACATAGTTTCTTTATACACTTATGAAGTGAACTTTAGGTGAACATAAGTTAAATAGAAATTTTTAATTAGTTCAGCACAAACGTACAATCTTTAAGGCCTATAACTCGATACCGTTCTCTCTTTGATGTTTATTGCTATCTAATTGAGTGAACTCTGTGGAAATATTTCTTTATACATTAAGCGTTATGTATAGCCCAGGCCCTGTAAATTTTATGGGGCTAAATTCTGGCCTTACAGGTCAATTAAAAAAGACTATAGGATTTTACCTAGGCATTGGTTTCGCCATGTTGATCTTATTCGTATTGTTTGGCTATATAGGTGAAGCTGTTATTCCACATGGATTGATTCATTATATTGCTTTAGCGGGTGCAATTTATACATTCTACTTGGCTATAAAAATGATTAGGGCGAATGTAGAAACAACTCAACAGCAAGAAAGCCATCTAACATTCTTAAATGGCTTATTTATTCAGTTATTAAATCCAAAAGCCATTCTCGTCATTCTACCTGTTACGACAATTATGTACCCTGCAGCCAAAATCACAGGAATCATGATCTTGATAGTTTCTTTACTGATTTCACTTGGTGCTGTTGGCGCACCATTCACCTATGCTCTGGTTGGAAAAGTATTAGGCAACAAAATTGCTAATCCTATCTGGTTTAATCGGCTAAATAAGCTGATGGGTATACTCTTGATTTTATCAGGGCTTTTTATGTTCAAAGATTTTCTTAATGGAATAAATCTGCTGTAGGACAAATTAGCCGTTCAAATCGAACGGCTATCTTTTAATATTTATCATTTTCCATTGAGTGGGAGTTAAACCAAATGTTTTTATAAAATGTCTGGTCATATGACTCTGATCAAAAAAGCCTGCATTTAAAGCAGCATTAACAATAGACTCCCCTTGAGCAAGGTAGAACTTAACTGTTTCTAAGCGACGCATGATCATATAACGGTGTGGGCTAGTTCCAAATAATAATCGGAAATCACGAGAAAGGCTCCAGCGGTCACGATCAGCATGTTTCTCTAAATCTGACAAACTTAAGTTTTCATGTGGATACGCCAAAATACACTCACGCGCTCTCTCTGCTGCCTTGTAGTCAAATTTTTTGTTTTGGTTAGATGAAGTATCTGAAATTTCACACAGTGTAGTTGCCAAATCAAATAGAGCATCTTCCTCTTCTAGGGTATCCATATAATTATTTATATTATTTAGAAAGCTATCCATTGCCCTAAACAGGCGAATATCATTACTTAAGCCATGTCTGATAAAAGGCAAAGGTTTACCCTTTAAAATGGTTTGGATCATCGCTGGTTCGATGTAAATCATTCTATAGCGATAGCCATCTAATGTTCCTGATTCACCATCATGCTTTTCATCCGGGTGTAGAACCATAGTCATGCCTGGCAAGCTATGTTGCAATGTACCTTTGTAATGAAAGTTTTGAACTCCGGAAAGAGTCCTGCCAATAGCATAAGTATCATGTCGGTGAGGTTTATAAGCATAATTGGAAAGAAATGCTTCAATTCTTTCTAATTTATGATTTTGAGTGGGGGATCTCACAATCCAATTATTTCCACTGGAGAAATCAGGCATAATTGATGGCCAATTTTTCGTAGATTCTATTGTAGATTATTTTTCACTTTTCCTAAAATTAACATAATACACGTTATACGAAGTTGAAATGAAAAATGGAGCTTAAAGCTCCCTTTTTTACTAGTTTTTTTTAAATTGCTAAGCGTAAATTCAGTGCTTTTACGACTTTAATAACAGTATCAAAGCTTGGATTTACATCGCCAGAAAGTGCTTTATAAAGACTTTCTCGACCTAAACCAGTGTCTCTTGATAATTGAGCCATTCCTTTAGCTTTAGCAATATTACCTAAAGCTTTTGCAATGAATGCCGCATCACCATTAGATTCATCGATACAGGCTTGTAGGTAAGCTTGCATATCTTCTTCTGTTTTAAGATGTTCAGCACTGTCCCATTTGCGAAGTTTGATAGCCATTTACAGCTCCTCCTCTAAATCTTGTGCTAATTGTAGGGCAAGTTTTATATCTTTACTTTGCGTAGACTTGTCTCCGCCTGCTAAAAGAATAACGACCCTTTGCCCTTGCTTACAGTAATAGATCCTGTAGCCAGGTCCAAAGAAGAAACGTAATTCAGAAACACCTTCACCTACTGGTTCAGTATCTCCAAAGTTTCCATCTTCAACCCGATCAATTCGGACTTGTATACGTCTTTTTGCCTGCAGGTCTTTTAACTTAGTAAACCAGTCATCAAAGACTTCAGTGGTATATATTGAGTACATAAGAGTAATGTATCCTATAGGATACATTCATGCAAGAAATAAACTTGAATGTATGGGGCTACAACAGAATTTCGTATAACCACCATTATGTTAAATAGATAGCAGTTGGGAGATTATTTATTCTTTCAATAGACAAAAACTTGCGGAATTTTTCTTAATTTGTAATCCTTGCGGCCAAGGGTGTCTAGCGTAGCTAAGACAGGTATTCGTTATAGTCGGGCCGCTATAATACGGATGACGAGTGCCTGTATGTTTAACCTAAATATCTTTAACAAGATCTCTAGCGAAGTATTGACCATCAAAAATGATCTTGAGCTGAATTCTGAAAATCAACTGATAACTAAGTATAAGACTTCTACTTCTGAAGATTATAAACAGGCTATTGTTTTGATTTTTAAAGAACGTGGCTATACACGTTTGGAAATAGGTCAATTACTTGGGGAGCCAAAAGCTTCATAAAATACCGATTAAACAAAGCTTGGATATAACATCCAGGCTTTATAAAAAAGTACCTAGCTGTTACCCTTGTCCTGATTTTTTTACTCTAAAACGTTCTTTCATCTTATGACACTTACGCCACCTTAAGTTTATTTATCGTCTTAAATCTGTAAATAACTCATCACTGTCTAGTGATGTGGTGTAGTCGTTTGTGTGTTGTATATATCACATCACTAGCCTATCTGAAAAATTAAAAAACAGGCTATGTTTATGTTATCTAATGTCCGAGAACAGTGGTTCTCTAACATCCGTGGGGATGTACTTGCCGGATTAGTCGTCGGTCTTGCACTCATCCCTGAAGCCATCGCATTTTCAATTATTGCAGGTGTAGATCCTAAAGTTGGTCTATACGCATCCTTCTGTATTGCCGTCGTGATTTCTTTCGTAGGTGGTCGTCCTGCCATGATTTCAGCAGCCACTGGTGCAATGGCGCTGCTTATGGTCACATTGGTCAAAGAGCATGGGCTTGAATATCTGCTGGCAGCAACAATTTTGACAGGCGTGATTCAAATATTGGCAGGCTATTTAAAGCTCGCCAAGTTAATGCGGTTTGTATCTAAATCTGTGGTTATTGGATTCGTAAATGCGTTAGCGATCTTAATTTTCATGGCTCAATTGCCTGAACTGATTAATGTGACCTGGCATGTATATGCTTTTGTTGCTTTAGGTTTAGCAATTATTTATCTATTCCCTCTGGTTCCCAAATTAGGAAAATTACTCCCTTCTCCACTAGTCTGCATCATTGCAATCACATTATTGGCAATCGCTTTAGGAATTGATGTACGGACCGTGGGCGATATGGGGTCTTTACCTGACACACTTCCAATGTTCTTGATTCCAGATATTCCTTTGAATATTGAAACATTGATGATTATTTTGCCTTATTCAGTCGCACTGGCGGCTGTAGGTTTACTTGAATCGATGATGACAGCAACTATCGTGGATGAAATGACTGATACGCCAAGTGATAAATATCAGGAATGTAAGGGACAAGGGATTGCGAATATTGCTTCTGGCTTTATGGGTGGCATGGCCGGTTGTGCAATGATTGGTCAATCTATGATTAACGTAAAATCAGGTGGCCTTACACGCTTATCAACATTCTCTGCGGGCATTTTTCTTCTTATTCTGGTTGTATTTATCAGCGACTGGCTCAAAGTGATTCCAATGGCTGCATTGGTAGCGGTAATGATAATGGTCTCTATCAGTACCTTTGAATGGAGTTCTGTCACTCAGTTAAAAGATAATCCTAAGAGTAGTAATATCGTCATGATTGCGACGGTGATTGTAGTTGTTGCTACGCATAACCTGGCTTTGGGTGTGTTAACAGGCGTATTACTTTCAGCCTTGTTCCTGGCGAATAAACTTGAAAATGATATCCAGGTGACAGCATCTTTTGAAGGAATGGCCCGTTTATATGAGTTGAGAGGTCAGATCTTCTTTAGTTCTTCTGAAAAATTCATGCAAGGTTTTGACTTTAAAGAGGATGTAAAGGAGGTGATTATTGATTTGACCCATTCTCACATTTGGGATGTAACATCAGTCGCCATGCTTGATTCTGTTGTAAATAAATTTCAAAAGAATGGTGCGAATGTCACAGTACGTGGTCTAAATGAAGCCAGTTCGATCATGATTGATAAGTATGGGACACATGCCAGAATTTAAGTTTTAAAAATTCTATATTTATATAGAATTTCTAAAATTAACATAATACACCTTATACGAATCTAAAAATGGGAGCCTTTAGCTCCCATTTTTACTATATTTTTAAAGTTTTAAGCGTGTTGTACTGTGAGTTTTAAGCCTAAAGCATTTACTACACGATTAATCGTATCAAAACGTGGTGCTGAATCCTGACGTAGGGCTTTGTAGAGTGCTTCACGCCCAATCCCTGCTTCTTTAGCGATTTGAGTCATGCCACGAGCTTTAGCAATAACACCAAGTGCATGGGCTAATTCAGCTGGATCATTTTCTTCAAGAACCATATTGAGATACATCACAATGTCTTCTTCAGTTTTGAGCGACTCAGCCATATCAAAACTTGGTAAATCAGCGACTTTAACCATTTTAATCCTCCAATGTTTTCGATAGTTTGACTGCCCGATCGATGTCTTGTTGTTGAGTTGATTTATCTCCACCACCAAGCATTACAATCACAACGTCACCATGTTGGATGTAATACATCCTCCATCCAGAACCGAAGAATTCTCTCATTTCCCAAACGCCATCTTGGAGAGGTTTAATGTCTCCCCAGTTTCCACGTTGAACCTTATCTAATCGACGATTCAGGCGGATACGGGTCATATTGTCTTTAATGCCATCCAACCATTCATCAAATTCTGGAAGACGTTTAATTTCAATCATGAGGATTCCTTATCTTCTCACTATATTGTATTCGATCGAATACAATATGCAAGTAATTTATACGAACATCCATTAATTTCGTATAACACCATTATGTTAAATACATAATTTTTTTGGTTAAAATTTAAACTTTTTTACTGTTTTTCAGGCAAGATGCATATTTTTTTGAAGCCATACTTTCCTTGTCAGATGTTCAAACATTTTAAGGAGAAAGCAATGACACAAACAGCGAATGATCAACGTGCTACAGTAAAAAATCCTAATAATATTCAACATGCGCAGAATCAGGACAACCGTAGCCGACAATTGAATCCTAATCATAAACCTACGAAATCTAAATAAGGATGAAAACTATGAGCACAGCAGGTTGGCCTAGTACTACTGGAAATCCATCAGGTGGTGGCCGAGACAATAATCCACCTCGTAAATAAAAATTTATTTATCTTGTAATATCAATTCAGAAGGCCAAAGATATTGGCCTTCTGAAGGATATTTCTTCAGGAAGGCTTCCCATATCACGATAAAATCTTCTGATGTAGCTAACGTAGAAACGCTGGCTGTTTTTTGAAAATGTTTATAATAAAAGTCTTGCCAAAAATATATTAACCATAGGCCAGCTATGGCATTAATACTTTCAAACCACTTATCTTCTGGAAGTTCATTTTTCAGGAATAAATAATTCTCTTCTGAGACTTGTTCATAAATTTCATCATTTTTAAACTCACCATAAGGTAGACCTAGGAACTCATAGACTTCATTCAAGTAGCATAGTCTTCTGTTTTCTCTAACTTTTTTAATTAGTTGTATAAATTCTTTAATTTGTTCATCTTCGAGAGAAGGATCTAACCATTGCTCAAAACCATTAGTTGGAGGAATAGTCTTCAGAATCTCGACTTTATGTCCTTTTGTTGCTTCAAACTTTGCATTTATCTTTAAGATAAATAAAAGAAAATCTGTAAAAGTTTTTGATGGGAAGTATGGTCGTTTATTTTTAAACTTAAACTTTAATGCTTGGTTTAGTGAGATTGATTGGAATCCCCACTTCTTAGAAATTAAATGATCTAAGTGAATTAAAATTAGCAGTATATTGACGCCAGAATTTCTAAGCATCTCATGACTAATAATATTCTTTAAATCACCGTTAAAGCTAAAGTTATTTACCAGAAAATCATGTAGTTTGCAGACATCTTCATATAAAAAATTATTTTTTTCTAATTCTGAAAATAGCTTTATATGCTCATTCCAATAAAAAAAATCGTTATTCTTAATTGGATATAGTTCTAAGATTTTTAAGCAGTATGCAAAATTATAGTTTTCTTCATCTACAGCTAAAGAAGTTGCTGAATTAAGTACGAAAAACCCCATTTCTGAAGCAAATTCGGATTTAATTTTAACTTTAGCTATTTCATCATTTTTAAATGGAACATTAGTATATTTTTTCTCAATTTTACCTAGTTTCTTAGCCAGGTTTTTATCCATATTTTTCAATATTAAACAGTAGAATTCTAAAGGATTCATGGATGCCCTAATTTTTTAAAAAATCTAAAATTAACATAATACACCTTATACGAAATGCGTTTGTAACTCCAAAATAGAAATGTCCGGTTTCTCCAAAGTAAAAATGTCCGCTTTTAGAATATGCGCTTTTGCGATTATCGAAGCGGACGGTTTGATATGTTGGTGTCTATGTCGGATAAAGAACTTAAACGATTGTCGGTCGTGCAGGAAATCTGCGATCAACGCATAACTCAATCCCAGGCTGCTCAGCTACTTCATATTTCAGAACGTCAGATCAGGCGTTTACTGCAAAAATACAAAGCTCAAGGCCCAGCTGCATTAGCCCATGCCGGTCGTGGTCAAACCAGCAATTCCAGGCTTCCTGAAGAACTCAGGCTCAAGTGCCTCAATATGGTTGCTGAGCAATTCCATGGTTTCGGACCCACTTTAGCGCATGAAAAGCTGACTACCATTCATGGATTCGATATTTCAGTGGAAACCCTGCGTTCCTGGATGATTGCAGCCGATTTATGGATTCCTCGCTCCAAACGCCTGAAACGCCCATATCAGCCTCGTTATAACCGGGACTGTTATGGTGAACTGATCCAAATTGATGGCTCACATCATGACTGGTTTGAAGGAAGAGCCCCTAAATGCTGTCTATTGGTGTTTATCGATGACGCCACAGGAAAATTGCAGCACTTACGCTTCTGTGAGTCAGAATCAGCCTTTGACTATATGATTTCAACACGTTTGTATGTTGAGCAGCATGGTAAGCCTTTAGCCTTCTACAGCGATAAACATTCAGTCTTCAGGGTGAATCAAAGCAGCAAGAAAGACACCAAGATTACGCAATTTGGGCGCGTACTCAGCACCCTGAATATCGATATTATCTTCGCTAATTCACCACAGGCCAAAGGCCGTGTAGAACGAGCCAATAGAACGCTTCAGGACCGTCTGATCAAAGAAATGCGCCTGGAAGGCATCTGTTCGATTGAACAAGCGAATGCCTGGCTACCCTGCTTCATTGAGCAATTCAATCAGAAGTTTGCCAAGATGGCCTTTAATCCCAAGGATCTACACCGGACTGTCACTGAAACAGCCGAAGAATTAGATGATATTTTTACCTGGCGTGAACCCCGCAGAGTCACGAATAGCCTGACGATTACTTATGATAAATGCGTATATCTCCTGGAAAACACGGAAGAAAACCAAAGATTGATTAGTAAGTATCTTGAGTTCCTGGAATACCCGGATGGTACAGTCGCGATTGAATATCAGGGAAGAAAAATCAATTACAGCATCTTCGATAAATTAAGTCAGCTTAACCAGCGAGAGATTGTTGAGAATAAACGTTTAGGTGCAGTTCTCAATCATATTCAACAACAGCATGAAGAATTGGAACAGCAAAACAAACGTAATCGTTCTCAATCTATGCCAAGCAGACGTGCACAGAAGACAGTAATCAAAGAACGAAATCTGAATCCTGTGCTTGACTTGGAAATGTCTGTATAGGACATTTCTATTTGGTTTTAAGGTAGGACATTACTACTTAGGAATAACAGCGTTATAATTCTCTATAGAAATCAATGCTGTAGTTTCTAGTTGATAGCCCATCTTCCCCAAGGTGGGCTTTTTTTATGATTTTTCACGTTCCACGCTTATTATTTAATCAAAAGACCTCTTGCGAAAGTATAGTTTATCTAATTTTTGAATTGGCTAAAACCTCATAAAATATAGCTTTTGGCTGCTTAAAATTTGACTAACGCAAGAATTCTAAAGTTTCTCAACTTTGATTAGCTCAAATAAATACCATTTCTCTTTTTCTAGGTCTCTTTAAATCACGAATTATGTAACTATAGAGTATAGCCTAACGGAACAAAATAAAGTCTTAAAAAGCAACTCAAAAACCGTATTTATAGACTTAATATTTAATTTCGGTACAATATGTATTTAATTATCTAAACTCTAACGGTACAGAATGCCTAATCAGGTCGGATATATTCGAGTCAGTTCAACTGAACAAAATACTGAACGTCAATTAGATGGAATCAGCCTGGATAAGACCTTTACTGAAAAGGCAAGCGGTGGTAGCCGTGAACGTCCTCAGTTAAATGCAATGCTCGACTATCTGCGTGAAGGTGATACGGTGCATGTTCATAGTATTGATCGTCTGGCACGTAATACAAATGATCTGAACGAAATTGTGAATAGTCTGAATGATCGTGGTATAACCATTATTTTTCATAAAGAGAATTTGACCTTCAGTCATGATGTAGCACAATCGGCAATAAATAAACTCATGTTTCAGATGCTTGCTGCATTTGCAGAGTTTGAACGCTCCATGATCCGTGAGCGTCAAAAGGAAGGAATTGCAAAAGCCAAAGCGAAGGGCTTATATAAGGGAAGAAAGCGGAAGGTTGACTATGTTGAAATACGAAAAGCAATGGCTGAAGAAAATTCAACATTTAGAGGTGTTGCAGAAAAGTTTAAAGTAGGGATAGCAACAGTACAAAGAGCTTTAAAAGAAGAAACTAATAATCAATAAGGTTGATTAATGAAGACGCTTAGATATTCAAATTTAGAAAAGATCATGACCATTTATACTGAAATTTCTACTTATATTACATTTCATAATGCGACTGGTTTAACAGATATAAATAAATCAATGGAAGATTTTTGAACCGTACCGGGTTTGTCGGAGACCAAGCTTTCTGAGAGAATGTCCCGATGAAAAAAGTAAAATATACCCCTGAAATCAGAGAAAGAGCGGTTCAATTATTGATTGAATCCGAGAAAGATTATCCATCGAATTGGGCTGCGATCACCGCTATTGCTCCCTGAGCAGTATACTGCGCAAGGGTTGTACTCCTGAAACACTACGTGTTTGGTATCAAAAATATTTAGATAAACAAAATCCAGTTAAAGTACAGCAGCTTTCAGACCAAGAACGTATCAAACAACTCGAACGCGAAAATAAAGAACTGCAACGCGCCAATGAAATTCTACGTAAAGCAGCCGCTTTTTTCGCCCAGGCGGAGCTCGACCGCCCACACAAATAATGGTGGATTTTATCCATAATAATAAAGAGCTGTACGGAGTCGAGGCGATTTGTAGAATTTTACCGATCGCACCTTCAACCTATTACCGGACTCTAGATCTCTGTGAAAATCCAGAACATCGAGCAAAGCGAGATTTACATGACTTGCATCATGCTGAGGAGATTAAACGAATTTGGAAGGAAAGTTCAGGTCGGTATGGTGTACGTAAAGTCTGGCAAAAACTGAAACGTGAAGGCTATATTATTGCGCGCTGTACTGTTGCTCGATTAATGCAAAAGCTAGGTATAAAAGGTGTTTGGCGTGGTAAGAACAAACAAACCACCCGTAGCCGAGATGATCAAAAACGAGCGGATGACTTGGTAAAACGTAATTTTACTGCTGATCATCCTGACCAACTGTGGGTGAGTGACTTTACGTATATTCAAACAAATTCAGGCTGGGTTTATACTGCATTTATTATTGATGTGTTCTCACGAGCAATTGTTGGATGGAAAGTATCGACACGGATGAATACAGATATGGTGCTCGATGCATTGGAGCAAGCATTTAGGGCGGCAGAGGGGGCTGGAACGCTGAGTGCGCCCATGCCGCATTGCAAAGCAAAAGATAATCGGATAAAATGTAGCAATTCATATTCGTAAGCGTGGAGTAATCAGATGGGAAATTCCAAGTCAGCAGACAAGTAAGCCGCAACAACCAGTATTGTTGTTGCGGCGCTCTGTAAGGCTAGTCTCATCTGATTGCTGACGAGCAGACGTCGCCCGGTATTCCTTAATCGAGGGTTGATTCGTCATGACCACCACACGCCCCGCGTGGGCCTATACGCTGCCGGCAGCACTGCTGCTGATGGCTCCTTTCGACATCCTCGCTTCACTGGCGATGGATATTTATCTCCCTGTCGTTCCAGCGATGCCCGGCATCCTGAACACGACGCCCGCTATGATCCAACTCACGTTGAGCCTCTATATGGTGATGCTCGGCGTGGGCCAGGTGATTTTTGGTCCGCTCTCAGACAGAATCGGGCGACGGCCAATTCTACTTGCGGGCGCAACGGCTTTCGTCATTGCGTCTCTGGGAGCAGCTTGGTCTTCAACTGCACCGGCCTTTGTCGCTTTCCGTCTACTTCAAGCAGTGGGCGCGTCGGCCATGCTGGTGGCGACGTTCGCGACGGTTCGCGACGTTTATGCCAACCGTCCTGAGGGTGTCGTCATCTACGGCCTTTTCAGTTCGATGCTGGCGTTCGTGCCTGCGCTCGGCCCTATCGCCGGAGTATTGATCGGCGAGTTCTTGGGATGGCAGGCGATATTCATTACTTTGGCTATACTGGCGATGCTCGCACTCCTAAATGCGGGTTTCAGGTGGCACGAAACCCGCCCTCTGGATCAAGTCAAGACGCGCCGATCTGTCTTGCCGATCTTCGCGAGTCCGGCTTTTTGGGTTTACACTGTCGGCTTTAGCGCCGGTATGGGCACCTACTTCGTCTTCTTCTCGACGGCTCCCCGTGTGCTCATAGGCCAAGCGGAATATTCCGAGATCGGATTCAGCTTTGCCTTCGCCACTGTCGCGCTTGTAATGATCGTGACAACCCGTTTCGCGAAGTCCTTTGTCGCCAGATGGGGCATCGCAGGATGCGTGGCGCGTGGGATGGCGTTGCTTGTTTGCGGAGCGGTCCTGTTGGGGATCGGCGAACTTTACGGCTCGCCGTCATTCCTCACCTTCATCCTACCGATGTGGGTTGTCGCGGTCGGTATTGTCTTCACGGTGTCCGTTACCGCGAACGGCGCTTTGGCAGAGTTCGACGACATCGCGGGATCAGCGGTCGCGTTCTACTTCTGCGTTCAAAGCCTGATAGTCAGCATTGTCGGGACATTGGCGGTGGCACTTTTAAACGGTGACACAGCGTGGCCCGTGATCTGTTACGCCACGGCGATGGCGGTACTGGTTTCGTTGGGGCTGGTGCTCCTTCGGCTCCGTGGGGCTGCCACCGAGAAGTCGCCAGTCGTCTAACCGACGACTGGTAGCAGGCCCGCTCCGATGCGGCGCACTAACCATCGAAACCTCGTGAATGTCGGTATCCTGTCTGGCAGGATACCGCTCATTTCCCTTGTTCAGTTCATCGCCGTCGCCGAGCATCTGAATTTTCGGCATGCGGCCAAGGCACTTGGTATCAGCCAGTCGAGCGTCAGCGCGCGTGTGAAAGCGCTGGAGGATAACCTTGGTGTCCTGCTATTTGAGCGCCATGCGCGGGGCGTTCGGCTAACAGACGCAGGCAGGCACTTCATGGAGCGTGTCACGGCGGGTGTCGATCAACTCGATCACGCAGTGAAGACCGCAGGCATGACAGCTCAAGGAGAATACGGCCGGCTTCGCATCGGCATCCATGCCTTAATCCCACGCAGCTTTCTCACGGAGCTGATCCGTCATTATCGGGAAGAACATACGGGCATTGAGGTTGAGATCACCGAAGGCACAGCCCGCGATGCGGTGATGCAGCTTCGTGCTGACCAGCTCGACGTGGTGTTCGTCGCGGGCAAGCCCGAGATGCCCGACTGCCATACCCGACCGATCTGGACCGAACCGCTGGTGGCCGTGCTATCGGATGGGCATCGCCTCGCCGGGCAGTCCGCAATCACTTGGTCCGATCTGGTCGGCGAGACTTTCATTGTTCGCTATGGTGGCACCGGCCCGCAGGTCCATGACCATATCGTGCTGCGCCTTGCCGGGCGTTGGCCCGCACCGTCGATCCGGCGCTTTGATGTGGGGCGCGACACGCTGCTATCTATGGTCGGACAAGGCTTCGGCATCACTATCGTCGGCGAGGCAACGTCATTGTTGCCGACGACCGGCATCGTCTTCCTGCCCTTCCTCGATGAACCGGAGCCGGTTGCCTTTACAGCCGTCTGGTCGCCGTTCAATCGCAACTCCGCACTGAAAAATCTACTCAACCTCGCAGGCAAAATGAAGCGTGACGGCGATTCGCCCAATCGTTTCCTGGATGGCACTCGACCGGCACGATAACGGCACAGGCGATCCATCCTATTTGCCGCCGATAGTATCCGGCAGCCCTCCGGCATCCTCTTTCCTGTTGCCCGTCCCGATTTTGCCTACTCTCTGATCGGCTCCGTCTCTTTTGCCGACTGGAGCCTGCATTGCGCGGAGGCCGAATCCTTTGGGGTCAGATCGCCGTAGTCATCACCATCGTTCTGGTGATGACACTGAGAAATTTGACGATAATCAAAATACTGACCTGCAAAGAAGCGCTGCATACGTCGATAAAATGATTGTGGTAAACACTTGATGGGCAAGGCTTTAGATGCAGAAGAAAGATTACATGTTTGCTTTAAAATAATCACAAGCATGATGAGCGCAAAGCACTTTAAATGTGACTTGTTCCATTTTAGAGATTTGTTTAAGATAAGATATAACTCATTGAGATGTGTCATAGTATTCGTCGTTAGAAAACAATTATTGTGACATTATTTCAATGAGTTATCTATTTTTGTCGTGTACAGAGATTATTATAGAAGCCCCCATGAATAAATCGCTCATCATTTTCGGCATCGTCAACATAACCTCGGACAGTTTCTCCGATGGAGGCCGGTATCTGGCGCCAGACGCAGCCATTGCGCAGGCGCGTAAGCTGATGGCCGAGGGGGCAGATGTGATCGACCTCGGTCCGGCATCCAGCAATCCCGACGCCGCGCCTGTTTCGTCCGACACAGAAATCGCGCGTATCGCGCCGGTGCTGGACGCGCTCAAGGCAGATGGCATTCCCGTCTCGCTCGACAGTTATCAACCCGCGACGCAAGCCTATGCCTTGTCGCGTGGTGTGGCCTATCTCAATGATATTCGCGGTTTTCCAGACGCTGCGTTCTATCCGCAATTGGCGAAATCATCTGCCAAACTCGTCGTTATGCATTCGGTGCAAGACGGGCAGGCAGATCGGCGCGAGGCACCCGCTGGCGACATCATGGATCACATTGCGGCGTTCTTTGACGCGCGCATCGCGGCGCTGACGGGTGCCGGTATCAAACGCAACCGCCTTGTCCTTGATCCCGGCATGGGGTTTTTTCTGGGGGCTGCTCCCGAAACCTCGCTCTCGGTGCTGGCGCGGTTCGATGAATTGCGGCTGCGCTTCGATTTGCCGGTGCTTCTGTCTGTTTCGCGCAAATCCTTTCTGCGCGCGCTCACAGGCCGTGGTCCGGGGGATGTCGGGGCCGCGACACTCGCTGCAGAGCTTGCCGCCGCCGCAGGTGGAGCTGACTTCATCCGCACACACGAGCCGCGCCCCTTGCGCGACGGGCTGGCGGTATTGGCGGCGCTGAAAGAAACCGCAAGAATTCGTTAACTGCACATTCGGGATATTTCTCTATATTCGCGGTTCAGCAGGCATGTCCCCTTTGAGGGCGACCCGACGACAGGATAATCGACCTTATGGTGCGCAAATATTTCGGCACAGACGGTATTCGTGGCAAAGCCAACGAAGGCGCGATGACGGCGGAAACCGCCTTGCGCGTCGGCATGGCGGCTGGCCGTGTCTTTCGTCGCGGTGACCACCGCCATCGTGTCGTGATCGGCAAGGATACGCGCCTGTCGGGCTATATGCTTGAACCCGCGCTCACAGCCGGTTTCACCTCGATGGGCATGGACGTATTCCTTTTTGGCCCGCTGCCGACAACGTAATAGGAAGAATAAACGCCCTTTTCACCCAAGTCCAAATTAATTTGCCGATTCCATAATCAGGGTGTATTACAATTCCATAGAGTTTTTCAATCCAGGTGGTTTAGCTGATAACTTAACGATTGATCAGCTTCTTCGTGAAGATTACTCGCCATGGGCGCGCAATAAAAGGATATCTGCCACGTTCAAAGAAGCGCATTTTATTGAAAAATATGGGTCAGGCATCAAACGAATCCAAGAAGGCTTCGCATCCTATGGTCTGCGTCCCCCTGTCTTTGAAAATTTCCAGCACGGTTTTCGAGTTATTGTCTCATCAAAGCTACTTTTCGAATCTAATGAGGGAGTAAGTGAGGGAGTAAATCTACTATTTAATCAGATAAGAACTAATCCAGGAAAGCGTGCACCATTTTTAGTAAACGAGCTATTAGTTCCTGTCAAGATAGTAGAGCGGTGGCTCAAAATCTTAAGAGATGATCATAAAATCGAGTTTCGAGGAGCTCCTAAAAGTGGAGGATACTGGCTAAAATAGAAATCAATGATACTCTTAAGTGGCACCAATCGAACTCCTATTTTAGCATTTAAAAAAGTATCCTCACATCATTTTATTGAACAATACCTAAGGCTGCTCTGGCGGCATTGATATGATTATCGTCGTTGCACTCTACCGCAAAAGCGCCATATGCTAATGGAGCTGCAGCAGCCCTCTCTATAGATTGTTCGTAGAGCCTATCCCATATCGTTCCGCCTTGTTTAGCATACTCCGTTATCAAACTCTTCAGGCTATCCTCTCCAAAAACCGATACGTGACCAGAAAAGTCCAGTGCAGGATCACCCATATGCGCAGTAGACCAATCTATGATACCAGAGGTCTTACCTTCCTTCGAGGTTAAGACATGCCCTGCATAGAGATCGCCATGGATGAAACAAGTGAATTCAGGCCACAAAGGGTCATTGTCCAACCATCTACGGTATCTGTTTTCCAACGGCTCGCTGATACCTATCTCAGATTTCACCAAGTGGATACGGTCAGCTATTTCGGTCCTCAATTCACTTGGAGTCATTATTTTCAAGTTGCTCTTTCTCACATCGTCAGCTGTAATACGATGTAATTCGGCCAATGATTTTGCCAGAGACTCCACATAAGCTATGCTATCGCGATCTATGTTCCAAGAAACCTCATGTGTTATCGCATCGAATGTCAGAGCAGGCGCATCCTCCAGTAAAGGGTAGGCTATTAGGCGCTCCGATACAATTTTCCAATCAGGGACATTGATCGACAGGTTTCTTTTGGCTAAATCCAATATTCTACTTTCATTTTCGATTTGTTCAAGCATATCGCTTCTTCGAGGTATACGGAGTACCCAGTTCTCACCGTTTACTTCCTTTACAAAGGCAACTCTAAAGTCGATGCCCATCTCATTGACGCTCATCTCTTCCGAAATTCTCAGCCCATGCTCTAGGGCTAATGTTTGCATATCTTCGATTGTCATTTCTATACTGTTTTCTTTTATTAAATTGGTACCAGTTCCCCCGACAGGACATTCTGAATGTCATATACAGGTGTAACACTTTACCCATATTCTTTTCGTATGGATAACACTTCCCATCAGGGAACAAAAATCTGATACATGAATTAATTGTGAGACAGTAGACCTACTGTCGCATTGAAGCCATCTCGGCGACTATTTGATTAGGAAAACCAAGGCTTTGCCATCATAGCCTTATCATAGAAGTATAACATAGTTGTAAAGATAGAAAATTATTTTTTATTCATCCATGATGTTATTATTTTATAATAACATCATCTAAACATGTCCTGTCGCTCTTTTGTGCTGTGATATTTCATACCTATTAACTGCTTTCGTTTGAATTATACGACGTTCTACTCACAATAGGGCAAGGGTTACTCATTCCGTAGGATGCGGTTCACGTATAGGAAGAATAAACGCCCTTTTCACCCAAGTCCAACAGCTTTGGACCGCAGTTGACTCTTTCGACACCCCTGCGATGCAACCCAATCCGGCTGACGGGGAGCCAGCAACGCTGAAAATTTAC
>NZ_VPBI01000031.1:0-20142 GCF_013418795.1 Acinetobacter sp. YH12120
TGTCTTTTATACGTAATTTAAGGGTTTTCATGTACTTATATTAACAATCAAAACTCAAGGAAAATAGTCCTTAGTTAAATCAAACGACACTTCATGTCGTGTCGCTTATATCTCTGACCTGAAGGACAGAGTTTTACGCTCCATTTGATAAGGTATTTGATAAAAATTTTTTAAAGCTATTTGCTCTGCACTTTTTCAACATAATATCTAACTTAGAAAACAAAAGCGAACCTTCCAAGATTCGCTTATTGAATTTTTAAACTTATTCTTCTGGATACTCAAAACGATAGCCCACGCCATACACTGCTTGAATCCATTCATGACGATTTCCCGTTTCGGCAGCGTCAGAAATTTTACGGCGCAAGTTTTTAATGTGGCTATCAATTACACGATCTGCCACTTCAAAACTGTCAGGGTTAATATGATCTAGCAACTGCGCACGTGAATACACCTGCCCGACATGCTCTAAAAACAATTCCAATAAACGGAATTCGGTTGGGGTCAAATTCAAGGTTTTTTGCTGATACCAAATACGCTGCTGTGCTTTATCCATACGGAATAAATCATTACTTTCTGGCTCATTTTTACGTTCCAGACGGCGCAATACTGCCTGCACACGAGCCACCAACTCTTTCGGGCTAAAAGGCTTACATACATAATCATCTGCGCCCATGTTCAAACCTAGCACCCGATCAATTTCCTCAGTACGTGCCGTGACCATAATAATAGGCACATCAGACTGTTCACGCACTTTGCGGCAAATGGTCAAACCATCCATACGCGGAATCATCAAGTCTAAAATCATCAAGCTCGGTTTACGCTGCAAAAAGCTGTCATAAGCTTCTTGCCCATCATGAAACATACTGACTTCAAATCCAGCAGCTTCTAAATAATCTCGCACCAATTGGGCAAGTTCAATTTCATCTTCAACCAGCAAGATATGTTTCATGCACGATTCCTTAAAGTCCTTCAAGATTTGATTTTTGGAAAACTTAATTTGCAGCGTAAACCACCCAACGGTGAATGTGCAAAACTTAACTCTCCGCCCAATGCTTTGGCAATTTTGACCGATAAAGCCAGACCTAAACCTGTCCCACCTGTGGCGCGTGTACGTGAATCATCGGCACGATAAAAACGCTCACCCAAACGTGCCAATTGTTCATCACTTAAACCAAACGGACTGTCATCTACATACACTGTCCATTCTGTTGCACTTTGACTGGTGTGAATATGCACCTGCCCACCCGCTTCGGTATAACGAATACTATTACTGAGCAAGTTGAGCATAATTTGTTTAAAACGGTCTATATCCAATTGTAATTGCGTGCCTTCACCCGACACGATCAAGTCCAACTGCGCCTGTTCAAATTTCGGCTTAAAGCTTTCGATTTCCTGCTCAATCACTTGCCATGGATCAATGCTCGAGAAATAGCATTTCAGCTGCATGGCTTCGGCTTGCGCCAAGTCCGATAAATCCTGTGTGAGTTTTTTCAGATTATTGACCTGATGCATCATCGCAGCCAAATGCTCTGGTGTGGCTTTGCGGATACCATCTTGCATGGCTTCAATTTGTGCCTGCAACACCGCCAATGGCGTTTTTAACTCATGCGAAGTATCAGCCACCCACTGACGACGTGAAGTTTCATGTTGATCTAAAATCACCGCCAAATGATTCAACTCGGTAGATAAATCACCCAATTCATCATTACGATTGACCGTGACCTGATGCTGATAATGCCCTTTGGTCAATTCGCGCGTCCCATTCAACAAACGCTGAATCGGCTTTTTAAAATAGGTCGCCAACAATAAGGCAGCAATCAAGCTCGCCAAAATACTTAAAGCATAAACCAATAATAAATAACGAGTTTGTTTACTAAAAAAGTTAATACTTAAAGCATCTTCCTGCTCTAACACAGGTTTTAAGCCCAAATAGCCCACGACTTTTTCATTGACCATAATTGGACGATAGGAAATTTGAGTTTCAGCAGGCTCTCCCACTACAAATTGCCGCTGGGCATCATATAAAGATAAGCGTGAACTCAAGCCTAAACGGTCAGGCATCGAAATAAATTGTTTTTTTCCAGATGATTCTGTCGTGTTTTGGTGTCCTTCATTTTTACGATCAGGACGGAAAGCATTCTGATTGGCACTCAAAGGAAATACTAAACCTTCAAATGGCTGAAATTGTGAAGGTAAATTCAGCTCTAACCAGCGAAGTTCTTCCGCATTGGCTTGTCGTTTGCCTGGCTCAGGCTCGACTACACTTGAGTTTACATTGGCGAGGGTGTGTTCCTGAAAATAACGCTGCTGCAAAGCAATGTCATACTGACGACGTAACCACCACCGCGATAAACGGTCATAATCATCGGGCGCAGCTTCACCTTCAATTTGGAGAATTTGCGCCTGAATGGCATTGCCCCAATCGTAATATACCGCATAGACTTCTGCCAAGTTTTGAGTGAGCAAGTCCAGCTTTTGCATTTCGACATCGGCCACATATTTGCTGAAGTTTCGCTGCATATTGACATGCAATACCCCCAAGCTGACCGTGGTAATCAGAAAGGTCGTCAGCAGCACTGTTAAGAACAGGCGTAATGCGATGGGTATACGGCGAATTTTCAAAAGCGCAATCTCAGCTTTTTTGTCGATTTTGAGCATTGTAACCAACAGTGCTAGAAAAAACTCTCCATTGTTTCTACATCTTTATTATTTAATCTTTAATCATCCAAAATCACATGCTCTTGTATGGGGGAATTTAGAATGAATAAGATGACAAAAATTGCTTTAGCCACTGCCAGCGTTTTATCTGTAGGTGCGTTGACTGCCTGTCAATCCACCCAAGCACCAAAAGATATGAAGCAGTCGCAATATATGCATGGTCATTATCAGAAAGACCGTCACATGACGCCTGAACAACGCAAACAATTTGAAAAAATGCGTACTGAACGTAAACAAGTCATGCAAGACATAAAAAAAGCCTGCGATGGCAAAGCGGTGGGTTCAGCAGTCCAAGTCAAAGCAGGTGAGCAAACACTAGAAGGCACATGTGCGATTACATTTAAACCGAACCGTGATGAAATGAAACGTGGTGAACATCACCCAATGCGTGCCGATAAAGCCGATCGTGGTCAATTCCGTGGCATGCATATGCATCGTGGCGAACCACTAACCGATGCGAAACGTGCTGAGTTAACCCAGCAATACGATCAACGTTTAGCTGAACGTCAAGCGCGTCAACAAGCTGCGACCAAAGCCTGCCAAGGTCAAACCGATGGTAAAGCCGTGCAGCTAAAAGTCGGCATACAAACAATAGATGGCAAATGTATCGTTCACTTCCAGCCTAAAGCACCTGTTTCAGCACTGGATAAGGCTGCTTAAGCCACTCTAAAAAGCATAAATAGATAAAAAAGGCGCAAATTGCGCCTTTTTTATTGGACATATCTCTTTACGCTTTTTGACTATTTGTATCATTTCAAATTCAGCAAAACTGTTTACACTCAAACAACTTAGCCATTTCAACATAAAAATCTTTGACTTTGCAGTCACCAAGAAATGCTATGCAGATGCTTGTACCGAATTAGAAGATGTTGCACGATTACAACCATTCCAACATAGCATGTCTGAGAAGGCATGTGCTGAAATCCATTTAAAATATAACGCTGGTCAAACCAGTATTGAGGAAACCGATATGCCACAATACAAAGCGCCTTTACGTGATATGCAATTCGTTTTGCATGAATTATTAAATGCCGAAGATCACTATGCAAAATTACCTGCATTCCAAGAAAACGTAAGCCGTGAATTGGTTGACCAATATTTGGAAGCTGCAGCAGATTTCTGTGAAAATGAACTTTCTCCAATCAACCAAAACGGTGACCGTGAAGGTTGTACTTGGAATGATGGCGTGGTGACTACACCAACGGGCTTTAAAGAAGCGTATCAAAAATATATCGAACTCGGTTTCCCATCACTTTCAGCTGAAGAACAATACGGTGGTCAAGCATTACCTGTTTCTTTAGGTAACGTTATTTCTGAAATGGTTGGTACTGCAAACTGGGCTTGGGGCATGTACCCTGGTTTATCGCACGGCGCAGTACGTACTTTAGAACACCATGGTTCTCAAGAACAAAAAGATGCTTATTTACCAAAACTAGTTTCTGGTGAATGGACAGGCACCATGTGCTTAACCGAATCTCACGCAGGTTCTGACTTGGGTATTATCCGTACCAAAGCTGAACCACAAGCAGACGGCAGCTATGCAATCTCTGGCGAGAAAATCTTTATCTCTGCTGGTGAACATGACATGGCAGAGAACATTATCCACATTGTACTTGCTCGTCTTCCTGGTGCACCTAAAGGTACTAAGGGTATCTCTTTATTCATCGTGCCAAAATTCAACCTCAATGCTGACGGTTCTGTAGGCGAGCGCAACGGCGTACGCTGTGGTTCAATCGAACACAAAATGGGGATTCATGGTAACGCGACTTGCGTGATCAACTTTGATAACGCGAAAGGCTTCCTAATTGGCCCTGAAAACCGTGGTCTAAACTGCATGTTCACGTTCATGAACACTGCACGTATCGGTACAGCGGTACAAGGTCTTGCAGCATCTGAAGGTTCTTTCCAAGGTGCGTTGACTTATGCCAAAGACCGTTTAGCAATGCGCTCACTTTCTGGTCCGAAAGCTCCTGAAAAAGAAGCAGATCCAATTATTGTGCATCCTGCTGTACGCAATATGCTATTGACTCAAAAAGCGTTTGCTGAAGGTGGTCGCGCACTAGTGTATCTGTTGTCTCTACACGCAGATATCGTTGAACAAGGTGCAACTGAAGAAGAACGTAAGTTCTCTGACAACATCTTGTCTTTATTGACGCCTATTGCAAAAGCATTCTTAACTGAAACAGGTTCTGAATCTGCAAAACATGGTGTGCAAGTCTTCGGCGGTCATGGCTTCATTTCTGAGCATGGCATGGAACAAATTGTGCGTGATACACGTATTTCATGCTTGTACGAAGGTACAACTGAAATTCAAGCAATCGATTTGTTAGGTCGTAAAGTTTTGGGTACACAAGGTGCAATGTTGAAAGACTTCACCAAAATCATCCATAAATTTGCAGAAGCCAACAAAGACAACGCAGCAATGCAAGAATTTGTTGAACCGCTCGCAGCGCTCAATAAAGAATGGGGCGATTTGACCATGCAAATTGGTATGCGTGCAATGCAAAACCCTGAGGAAGTAGGTGCTGCAGCAGTAGACTACATGTACTTCTCTGGTTATGTAACACTAGCTTACCTATGGGCACGTATGGCATTGGTCGCTCAAGAAGCACTTGCAGCAGGCACAACCGATGTAGACTTCTACAATGCTAAAGTGACGACTGCACGTTTCTACTTCAAGAAAATCTTGCCACGTGTTCGCTCACACGTAGACGTGATTGCAACAGGTGTAGAGCCACTATTTGCATTAGATGCTGAACACTTTGCTTTCTAAGCGAAAATTGAAACTCGCTAAATATTGAACATATTTAGCGGGATATTCAAAATGTTGTACTCTTGAGTACAGAAATTGAGAAAGGACGGTCATAGCATTGACAGTCCTTTTTCTTTATAAATAAAGCATTCTTTCGCTTTAGTGGTCTACAACATTCACAATTGTAGATTACACTGAACTCAACGAATCAAGATTCAAACAATAAACAGGTGAACTCACATGCCAATTTATACTGCCCCACTTGCCGATATGAAATTCATCTTAAATGATGTATTCAATGCAGAACAATTCTGGCAAAACAATGAAAACCTCGCTCACCTTGATGCTGCAACGGCTGAAGCAATTTTGGAAGAAATGGCAAAATTTGCCCAAAACGTGACGCTGCCGATTAACCGTAGCGGTGATGAAGAAGGCGCGACCTATAACAATGGCGAGGTCACTACACCTGCAGGTTTTAAAGAAGCATTTAAACAATATGCCGAAGGCGGCTGGATTGGTTTAGGTGCAGATGAAGAATGGGGCGGTCAAGGCATGCCAAAAATGCTGACGGTATTGTCAGATGAAATGCTCTTTGCCACTAACCCATCATTCATGTTGTATCCACTGCTGTCTGTCGGTGCAGGTATGGCATTAAGCAGTTATGCATCACAAGAACAGAAAGAAACCTATTTACCTAAAATTTACTCAGGTGAGTGGTCAGGTACCATGTGTTTGACTGAACCACATGCAGGAACAGACCTCGGGATTATTAAAACCAAAGCAGAACCAAATGCAGACGGTACGTACAACATCACAGGGACTAAAATCTTTATTACAGGTGGTGATCACGACCTCGCAGAAAACATCATTCACTTAGTTTTAGCGAAAACACCAGACGCTCCTGCAGGTTCACGCGGTATTTCTTTATTCATCGTGCCAAAATTCTTGGTGAATGAAGATGGTTCGTTGGGTGAGCGCAACCCAGTAGGTCCAGGCTCAATCGAACACAAAATGGGCATTAAAGCCTCTGCAACTTGTGTGATGAACTTTGATGGCGCCAAAGGTTACTTGGTCGGCAAAGAAAACGAAGGCTTGGCTGCCATGTTCGTAATGATGAACTACGAACGTCTGTCTATGGGAATTCAAGGTTTAGGTGCATCAGAATTTGCCTATCAAAATGCTGCACAATATGCGACTGACCGTATCCAAGGTCGTAGTGCATCGGGTGTAAAATCACCAAACAAAGCAGCGGATAGCATTTTGGTACATGGCGATGTACGTCGTATGCTGCTCAATGCACGTGCCAATAACGAAGCTTCACGTGCATTTGCGGTATATGTGGGTCAACAATTGGATATCACTAAATTCTCTACCGATGCAGAAGCTGTGAAAAAAGCCAATGACCGTGTTGCATTGTTAACTCCAATTGCCAAAGCCTACTTAACCGATACTGCTTTCAATGCGACACTTGATGCGCAAATGTGCTTCGGTGGTCATGGTTATATCCGTGAATGGGGTATGGAGCAATGTGTTCGTGATTTACGTATCGCCCAAATTTATGAAGGCACCAACGGCGTACAATCGCAAGACTTGATTGGTCGTAAAACCATTAAATGTAATGGCGAATTTATTGCAGAATACATTGCAGAAATCCGTGACTTTACCAATGGTTTAGATGCAGACCTCAACTTCATTAAAGATGCAACTTTAGATGCAGCGACTGAAGTTGAATCTGTTACACAATACGTTTTAAATGCAGCCAAAGAAAATGTAGATTTCCCGAACGCAGCAGCGGTTGATTATTTACATGCGGTAGGTTTGCTCAGCTTCTCATATATGTTTGCGCGCATTGCCAATGCAGCCAAACAAAAAGAGGGTGAGTTCTATCAAAACAAATTGTCATTGGCACTGTACTTTGTACAACGTATTTTGCCAGAACTGACTTTACGCATTACCAAAGTGAAAGCGGGTGCAGAAGTGGTGATGAACTTCAGCGAAGATTACTTCACTAACCAGTCTTAATTAATACATTATCGCAAAAACGCCTGAATCATCAGGCGTTTTTTTGTACTAAATTTTATATCCCTATTCTAATTTGTGCATGAAATTTGCATCACCTTTGTTGAAGTCTGAATATCCATACTCAAACAGGAGGTGAAAATGGCAGTACGTCGTTCAAAAATAGATAAAAATATTCAAGCAGTTGAAAGCCTATTAGACAAATATGGCAATTGGGCTGTAGAAAGTTTTCATTATCTTGCGCTCTTTATCATTGGCTGTATGGTCATTTGGTCTGCTGGACATACGGTAATTGATATTTTCACCATCAAACAATATGCCACTATTGATGACATCTTATTGCTTTTTATCTATTTAGAACTAGGTGCAATGGTGGGTATTTATTTTAAAACCAATCACATGCCTGTGCGTTTTTTAATTTATATTGCCATTACCGCACTAACCCGTTTGCTAATTTCAGATATTCAACACGACCATAAAGCTGATCTCGACTTAGTGATTATTACTGGTTCAATTTTAATTTTAGCCGCTGCAATTTTAGTGGTGCGTTTTGCATCTTGGCATTACCCTTCCGTTATTCGAGACAAGCACAGTGAAAAGCCTTTAGCACAAGGCAAAACCCCTCGCCCAGAAGATGATGAATTGGCGTAAAAATCTAAAATAGGTCAAAAAAATGCTTCTAGATACTCAATATCTAGAAGCATTGATGTCTATGATTTCACTTTTTTCTCAACGATTTGCCACCAACACATAACGCCCATGTTCAAAAATCCAGTACATACCTCGTGGCGGAGCGGGTAAACCCAAGTGCTGCCAGTCGGTCACCACACGATAGGTCGAACTTTCAATATGTGCGCTACTTGGCTCACCATTTACCCAACTGTAACTTTGGTGGTTATATTGCACAGTACTTGGCGCATTGTATTGAATATTGATGCCACTACGAATCGTGGGCTGCCCCCACTGCGGCACAGGTCGTTGATGGTATGGATAATGTGGTGGATAGGAATAGGGTTGCTGTGAATGATAAGGTCGATGCTGCGGATAAGCAGGACGATGTTGTGGCGAATAAGGACGATGCTGATCACGCTGTGTATTGACGCCTGTATATCCTGCCCAACGATTGGTTTCGGCCAAGCTCTGCATCGACACACCTAAAAATAGCATGCCACTCAATGCAGTTAAAATCGCCACTTTCATATCTAGCACTCCTATTTTTTTTCATATTTTTATTCTAAGCTCAAATTAAGGATAAACAATGAATAAAAAATCAGCAATTTTAAACTTTCGTCTCCGCAGATTTCACCGACACGGCTCGCCATTTATGAAATATCTCCAACCCCTATGCTAAGATACATTTTTTTTGAAATTGGATGAAACCTCGTGCCTGAATTAAATTTTGACCGCCTTCATCAGTTTTTCTGCAAAGTTCCGAGTGTACAGCAAGCCCGTGTAGACGCTTATGGTTCAGACGGTCAGCATGCATGGTGGTTCAAATTTCAAATTGATGTAGAACATCCGTTAGCATGGCAAACTGTGCAGGAATTGGGACATGTGCTGAATTATATTTCCAGAGATGAGCGCTTGCCGACTCAATTCTTACCTGTTTCACCGCCACCGTATATGAATGGTGAAGCCAAAGATTTTTTATCGTGGGTAATTCAATGCAACCATCCAGAATTTAGCCCAGATGTGGTTTGTGATTGGTTAGAAGCGCGTTTACCGAATCCTGTGGATGATGAAGCACAATGGAAAATCAAAACCGATATTGCCGAGTTAGATCAAATGAGTGATAAAGATTTGGATGAAATGGTGCCGCCAAATCCTGTAAAGTAATATTCGGCTCAAAAAAATCCCTCTTTCAATAAGAGGGATTTTTGAGTTCAAGGCATACAATTAAAAAATCAAAAGGTCGATAAACCACTCCATTCCATAAAGCGATACAGCGCATATTTCCACTTCGACTCATCGGCATAAACCGCATAATCCACACTCATATTTTTACCCTCAAGGTTTGACCATGCGGTATTAAAATAGTGTTGAGCATCCTGAAATACAGGGTCTTGCACCTGTCCGACCACACGCAAGTTGCTTTCTAAATTATAGTTTTTTAAATTACGTGCGGTGAAATTAGCAGAACCTAAAGTCAATTCTGCCTGTGTGGCATTAGATTTGATCATCATTTTATTATGACATTGCTCGCCTTGCGTGTTACACCAACGCACGCTCACCCCTGCCGCATTTAGTTCGGATGCTACTTGTCGGTTTGGAATACCATTTTTTTCACGACCAAAGGCATCTTTATTCGGATCTAACAACACCCGTACCTGTACACCACGTTGCTGTGCAGCAATTAAAGCCTGAATCACTTTACGTTCTGACAAATAAAACATTGCCAAATCAAGATGCTCTTGCGCCTTAGCATTTTCAATCATTGCTAAACTTGCATCCCAAATGGCCTGTTCCGTTAAAACCTGCACTTGAGGGTAAGAATGATCTGCCTCAAACTCACCCACAATCACCCCAGACACATTGCCTTGCGACATACGTGCCACAGCTTGTTCTGTCTGCAAAATATCCACCGCTGTATTGCCAGTGACCACTAAGGCAATATTGGAATGACGCGAACTACCATCATGCGGATTCAATGAGGTCACCAACGCTTTCCAACCTTCGGTGGTATCGACCACCATGGTTTTACGATGATTAGCTTTAAAATTGAACAAGCTGAAATAACTGCGCAAGGTAATTTTATCTTTACCGAAAGGACTGGGTAGCCAACCTTTTTCTGCATTATTTGGAATACCCTGACAGCAGAGATACCAAAAGCCTGACCACAATGGATTCGATGCCCGTAAAGGCGTTAAATCGGTTTCAATAACATCAATGCCTGCTTGACGTAATTGACGATAATGCTCAGGTGCAATACCGCCATATACTGAGTTAATTGGGTCTGTAATGACCTTAATTTCAATATTTGGCTGCATCTGACGTTTATGAATTAAAGCTTCGGTCAATTGCTGTGTCAGTGGCTGATGCTGTTGTTTAGACGTCCCCACCTCTGCATTAAACAAAAACATATCCACCACAATGGTGGTTTGCGCAGCATCAATTAAGCCTAAAATCTCCTTAAAAATTTGGTGCTGTTGCTGCTGAACACCTTGCGCATCAATATAGGTCTGATCGGCAATAAATTTGACAGGTGCATGGCGTAATTTTCCAGTGTAATTCAGCCCTTCGGGCAATGGTTTTAAGCTGTGGTAGGTCGCAGACGCCAAATAACCTAAAACCAGAAAACTTATAATAAGTCCCACATACGCCCGAGGCGACCAATTCAATTTTTGATGAATTCGCTGAAAGATACGCATAACAAAAAACCTAGTCCGATGCGCTCAGACTAGGTTTAATTGTTTGGATTTTCAAGAGGATTTCTGTGTTTTCACGCAGACATCCCATAAAGCTTAAATTGTATTTTAGAAACCAAATTCAACGCCCACAGTAAAGTTACGACCTACTTGTGGAATATGCGACAAGAAAGATGCATGTGAATAGACTTCATCATCTAACAAGTTGTTGGCTTTAAAATACACACGGTAATCTTGTTTATTGGCATAGTTTCCTGCATAAGCGACACCAACATTGACCATGTTATAGCCTTCTGTTTCTTGTTCATACGCTGCAATTTTGTCTTGCTTAAATACACGATAGTATTCCGCCATACCCGACCAACCATCGGCAAAGTTAGCATCTACTTTAGTTCCCAAACGGCCTGCAGGTACACGTGGTGCATTTTGGTTATCTATTTCGCCACGAACATAATCACCAAACACACTGAGTTTATAATCTGGACTAATCTGATACCCTAGCTTAGCTTCTGTACCATAAAACTTGGCTTTGTCTTGTTGATAATCAATTAAACGGAAAGTTTCTATATGGTCGGTGGTTGCACCATAAATATAGTTATCAAACCAGTTATGATAGACATGCAACGAATAATCCAGTTTGTCAGCTTCATAGTGCAAACCAAGTTCTAAATTATTCGACTTTTCCACATCTAAATTTGCATTGCCACGCTCATAGGTGTTGGTTGCAAAGTGGATGCCATTTGCATAAAGCTCTTGTGCCAATGGTAAACGCTGCTGGTGTGAGCCTGTAAGGGATAGTTTATAGTTCGGTGCAAACTGCCAGGTGGCTGCTGCAGAAGCAGATACGCCTGTATCTGAATAATCTTTTAGCTCCGCATCGACATCAATTTTTTGATGTTCAACCCGTGCACCAAGTTCAACATGCACATCGCCAAATTGTTTATGTTCTAAACCGAACAAACTATATTTTTGAGTTTTGGTATCAGGCATAGGCACGGTTTCATGAGAATGATTGCCGTGTTGTTCAACTTGTCCAGTTAAATCAATTTTTTGCTGACTATACTGTGTACCAAACACACCTTCCCAACCTGCAAGGGGTTTGTGCACCAATTCTAAACGTGCATCATAGCCTTTGCTTTTAAAGTTACTGATGACTTTATTTTCTTCCAGTTCATCATGTTCATAATCTGTAAAGCTGGCATGCGCACGCAGTTTCTCAAAGCCAGCAAAGGGCTGATCAAGCTCAGTACGCAAATCATAACGGTGTGATTCCAAATCAATCCACGGGCCACCATGTGCATGTTCGTGTTCGTCATGTGGATCTGGTTGTGGTGCAGGGTCGTGGCTTCCGCAATGCAATTTATTCCCATGTGGATGGCAATCATGATATTCATGACTATGCCCTGGCAATCCATATTTGTCTTGACGGTTACTGTATGACACACCTACAAAACCACGATCATGAATCCATGATCCACCAATATTCACCGTTTGGCCTTCGGCAAAGGTATTGTCTACACGGCGTTCTTTTACCAACTCTTCATGTTCATGTGTATGGGTTGAGCCATCTGGTTCAACATGTACTTCTGTATGATGATGCTCTACCCAATAATTTGGAGTGATGTAATCATTGGCTTTACGTTTTGAACCTTCAATACGCAGCGCAAATTGATCACTCAATGCGGCAGTTACACCCGCGCTCGCTAGCTTTTCATCGCTACCCGTGTTGTAACGTAAACCTACCTGCCCTTCTAAATCATTATTTGGCATTTGAGTTGGGATTTTTTGATCGGTCACATTGACTAAACCACCAACCGTTCCCGCACCATAAAGTAATGTTGATGAGCCACGAATAATTTCAACTTGCTTGGCTAAAATTGGATCGACAGTGATGGCATGGTCAGGTGACAGTGTAGAAACATCGGCAGTTTCTGAAGCATGTTGCAGCACTTTAACTCGTGGGCCATCTTGTCCACGAATTACTGGACGGCTAGAGCCTGAGCCATATTGATTGGAATATACACCTAGCTCATCTGCCATCGCATCACCAATGGTGGTACTGCGCTCTGCCAACGTTTTCTGATCAATCACATGATCTGCCACTGCAAAGTCTGCAGCAGTTTGCACCAAAGGATGTGCTTGTAACTGAATGGTTTCCAATTGTGTACTACTGCTTTCAGTATTGGCGAATGCTGCAGGTGCCAGCACTGAAAAAATGGAAAGTGTTATTAAATTTTTATGGAACGACATGACCCATGCTCAAATTAGCAAAAATAATTAATGTTATAATATAACATTTCATTAACATTGCAATAAAAAACATTGTTATTCTGTATTCTCAATTAAGCTATTCACCACAATTTATTTTGATTTTTTATATTCTTTACTTTGAATTGGTATGCCCTTTACGCTCTCACATGCGGTACTTGCCCCACCACTCGCCAAGCTTTCAGGACAACGTCTGCCCATCGCTGCACTCGCTATAGGTACGATGTTGCCAGATTTACACCGTCTGTTTACTTTGCGTCATGATCCCACTCCACATTTATGGTCAGCATTGCTGTATCCAAATTTATTATTGGGTCTTGTCTTTTGTGCGCTGTGGTATTTACTCTATCGCCCTGCATTGTATCGCTTTGTGGGCGTGCATCACCCGTTAAATCTAAACACGATAAAATCTGTACTTGGGTTTGTATGTGGCTTGATTCTGGCCTTACTGATTGGCAATGCCACCCATTTAATTTGGGATGGTTTAACCCATCACGACTTTCGCAGCTTTGCCTTTCAGGATTTTTTAGTACAGTCGGTGCAATGGGGCGCTCAGACTTACCCGATGCATCGAATTTTGCAAATTGGTAGTTCTATTTTAGCCCTACCTTTTTTATTGTGGATGAGCCTGCATTATTATAAGAAGCATCGGCAAATCAAACCTGTAAGCATCAAAGTTTTGGGCTATGCAGTTGGTCTTATTACACTATCTTTCGCTTTGGGCTGTTTCTCGCTTTGGGATTATGCACGGCATATTCCCGATGCACTTTGGCAGGAGGAACTGTATTACTTTACAGGGCGTGCCATCAATGAGTTTAGCCAAGGGGCATTACTCATGTTCAGTTTAGGTTGTCTGTTATTTTTGTTTTTGGATCGGCAAGGGTAGATAAAATAAAGTCGAAGCTCATCACTTTATCCTGAATCTGGCTGCATTATCCTATTTCAGACACATTCCTTGTAAAAACCCACTGTTTTTGCAGCAGGTTCTTGTAGCCACATGCCCAAAGAGGCATAATCCTACCTTTGCTAAAGGCGGTGCGCTGTTTACGTATTCGCTTCCTTAACCCATATAGTTGGATTTTTAACGCTATGATGCGAACTCATTATTGCGGTTCTTTAACCGAAGCTCAAATTGATCAAACTGTTACCCTATGTGGCTGGGTGCACCGTCGTCGTGACCACGGTGGTGTGATCTTCCTAGATATGCGTGACCGTGATGGTCTTGTGCAAGTCGTGATTGACCCAGACACTCCAGAAGCATTTGCAACTGCAGACAAAGCACGTTCAGAATTTGTATTAAAAATTACAGGTCGTGTACGTCGTCGCTATGCAGGCACAGAAAATGCCAATATGGTCAGTGGACAAATTGAAGTTTTAGGCAAGGAAATTGAAGTTCTTGCAGCATCTGAAACGCCTCCGTTCCCATTGAACGACGAAAATACCAACATTTCAGAAGAAATTCGTTTGAAATACCGTTTCTTGGACATCCGTCGCCCAGAAATGTTAGATCGCTTACGTTTCCGTTCTAAAGTGACCAACCTGATTCGCAACTATTTAGACGATCATGGTTTCTTGGATGTTGAAACCCCAATTTTGACACGTGCTACCCCAGAAGGCGCACGTGACTATTTAGTGCCAAGCCGTGTATCTAACGGTAGCTTCTATGCACTGCCACAATCGCCACAATTGTTTAAACAATTGTTGATGGTAGGTGGTATTGACCGTTATTACCAAATCGCAAAATGTTTCCGTGATGAAGACTTGCGTGCAGACCGTCAGCCTGAATTCACTCAAATCGACATTGAAACATCGTTCATGAGTGACGATGACATTATGGATTTGATGGAAGGCATGACCGTGAAGATGTTCGATGAACTTTTGGGCGTGAAATTCGACAAATTCCAACGTATGCCATATTCAGAAGCAATGCGTGATTATGCTTCTGACAAACCAGACTTACGTATTCCACTGAAACTGGTAGACGTTGCTGACTTGATGCAAGACGTTGAGTTCAAAGTATTTGCTGGTCCAGCGAAAGATCCGAAAGGTCGTATTGTTGCACTTCGTGTGCCTGGTGCGGGCTCATTGCCACGTAGTGCGATTGATGAATACACCAAATTTGTAGGCATCTATGGTGCAAAAGGTTTGGCGTATATTAAAGTCAATGAACTTGAAAAAGGCATCGAAGGTTTACAATCTCCTATCGTGAAATTTATTGAGCCAATCGTGCTTGATTTATTAAAACGTGTAGGCGCTGAAAATGGCGACATCGTATTCTTTGGTGCAGATAAAGCCAAAGTGGTCAATGATGCGATGGGCGCACTTCGTGTCAAAATCGGTCACGATTTGAACCTTGCAACCTGCGAATGGGCACCGCTTTGGGTGGTTGATTTCCCAATGTTTGAAGAAACTGATGATGGTAAATGGACCTCTGTGCATCACCCATTCACTTTACCAAAATCAAGCGTTGAAGATGTGAAAAGCAACCCTGGTGAAGCTTTATCTGTCGCGTATGACATGGTATTGAACGGTACTGAAATTGGTGGTGGTTCACTGCGTATTTATACTTTAGAAATGCAAAAAGCGATTTTTGAAGCTTTAGGTATTGAAGAAGAAGAAGCCGAAGAGAAATTCAGCTTCTTACTGAATGCATTGAAATACGGTGCGCCTCCGCACGGTGGTTTGGCATTTGGTTTAGACCGTTTGGTGATGTTGATGACAGGTGCTTCGTCTATTCGTGATGTGATTGCCTTCCCGAAAACCAAGACAGCTGAATGTCCATTGACTCAAGCACCTGCACCAGTTGAAGCGACTCAATTGCGTGATTTGGGTATTCGTTTACGTGAAAAACCAAAAGCAGAATCTCAAGAATAAGTTTTGAGCGTTTCAGAAAAACCCTGCAAATTTGCAGGGTTTTTTATTAACTTCAATTTGGATAAATTCCAAGTTGAACAATAAAAATAATAATTACTTTACTTTGTTAATAGCAAAACGATTACACTGCACTATGCTAAACTGCCTAATTATGAATAACATTGAATAATTCAATTTCATACCTCATTTTATTTTGTTTTAAGGCTTCTGATCATTTTTCTTGTGGAACAAGCACGTTCGCGTTCACTGCAAAATTTATGCTTCATTTGTACCTTATATTTTGAGATCGGCTGTCTGATGTACTTAATTTTAAAAATAATATCTGTCTTTCCATTACGCCTGCTGCAAGCAATTGCAATGATGGCTGCTGGTCTTATTTATTATTTTAATTTATCTATCAAACGCATCACTGCAATTAATATTAAACTGGCTTATCCAAAGCTTTCATCTGCCGAACAAGAACAGCTCATAAAAAAGAGTGTACAAAGTCAATGTCTCAGTTATCTAGAGTTTATTAAATGCTGGGGAATGCCACCAAATTACAGTTTGAATCTGCTAAAAAATGTTTATGGTGAAATGGTTTTAACTGACGCTCTTGCAAATAAAAAAGGAGTTATCGTGGTAGTTCCTCATTTTGGTTGCTGGGAGTTACTCAATGCATGGCTCAGTGTATATACAGCCCCCATGATTATGTATAAGCCTAATAAAAACAGAGGGATAAACCGATATTTGCTAGAAGCCCGAGAAAAATTTAATGCCATTTTAGTACCCACCAATGAAACTGGTATTCGTTCTATTTTTAAACATTTGAAACACGGCGGTTTAACAGTCATTTTACCAGATCATTTACCCAAGCCATCTGGTGGTATATATTCTGCTTTTTTTGGGAAAAAGACTTTATCCATCACACTAGTTTCCAAGCTTGCAGCAAAAACACAGTGCAATATTATTGGTTTAAGCTGTATTCGAAGTCCAAATTTAAGATATTTCAATATTCACTGTCAAAAATTGCCAGATGCTATTCTGTCTCAAGATTTACAACACTCTGTAGACTGTCTAAACCTTTCAATGCAAAATATGATTGATCAAGCACCTGAGCAATATATTTGGTCATACAAGCGCTTTAGAAATTGCTTGAGCAATGTCAATATGTACCGTAAAGAGTAGATTTTTTTAAATACGTTTGCTCTTTTTGCACGTATAAAACCAAGATTTAGGTTATTCAATTGAGATCAATTTTCAACAATGGCATAATAGCGCTTCGTTTTGAATTTTTAGTTGAGCGTTACTATGGCTATGCGTCCTGCAGTTCGTAATCGTGGCATTATGCTAATTGTATTTGCTGTCGCTCAATGGTTATTCATGCGTTATATTCTGGCCAATAACCTATTTGCCTTAGACACCAATGACCGCATTTTGTACTTTAGCTTAAGTTCTATTGGCGGTGCATTTGTGATTTTTGTGGGGCTGATTTATATGGTGTTGGCGGGGAATGCGGAGAAAGATTGAATAAATTGATAAGCCTAGTCTACTTTTCATAGACTAAGCTTATCCCATTATCCAAAAATTTTAAAATTTTGAATCACAATATCTTTAAATTGTTCCTTACTGAAACTCAAAGCTTGTTCAAGCTTGCTATTAAAGTAGTCAGCATCGCAATCCCATTTTAAAGGCTCGATTGAGTAATCTTGTAATTGTGCAACACCCAAATTTTTAAAAGTATTTCCATCCAATGGAAGATAGGGTGTTTTGTAAATAAAAGCAAAAATGTTTGGATGTTGTCTCCCGCCAATTAAGATCTCTGACCCAGAAATTAATGCTATCGCTTCATTAAAATGCGCTTCAGCAGAAGTAACTATTTGGATATTTTTAGCTAACTGCTCATCTGAATCTATAATTTGACGGATTAAATATTGATCAGTCTTGGCATTTGATAAAAATACTATAGGTAAGTGTTGAGACTTGACAAGAAGATCAATAATTTTCTGCATTTGATGAAAGCTTTTTGCATCTCTGTTCAGAGATGAAGAACCCGTCATAGTAATAAATTTTTGGTTTACTAGCCCAAATTTATCTAAAGTAGAAGTAATCTCGTTTTCTGAAAGTTTTGGTAATCCATAAACTGCATCAGGAATTAAGTTTACCTGATTTAACCCAATACTTTTTAAATAATGATAAGAAATTGGCTCTCTTACAGATATAAAATCACATAAGCCATAAACTTGAGCGACCGCTTTGTCTAATTTATGCTGATTATTTAAATCAACGGTTTGATTAATTGAAGCAACTTTTTTATTTTTATATTTAGCTAAATATAATAAACCTAAGAAACGAATCAGATGGCCAGACTTGTAATGAACAGCCCCTTCCCCATTAAAACAAACATGAGTAAAACCATCGAAAAAGTTTTCTTGAATATTCATTTTTTTTAAAAAAAATAGAATATTTTTATGATCATTGTGAGTCAGCGCTTGAAGTAACTTTTTCTCATAATATGCTCTTAACAATTTTAGCTTTTTGAAAGGCAAATCGGGTAAATCTATAGGAACAAATTCTGCCTCTGGATATTCACGCGCAATTAAGTGCTGAATTCCGGTGGAGGTTGCTTGTCCACCCCAATTGGTCGACTTAAGTGTGTTAATAAAATATGCGATTCTCAAAGTCATCATCCTATACGAGGCTTATCTTTTTTATAGATTACCCATTGATTTAATTAAATCATCTAACTCAAACACGACAAGCGTTTTTTAAGATTTAATCAAGGCCTTAAGTAAAGATAATTTAGAATAGTTTTTCAGTTTATCCTGTTCACGATTTAACATAATTTGGTCAAGCTTGACCCTTAACCCCTGATAACCCGGCAGAATTTCGGTTTTATTTTCTATTTCTAAATAAGATAAAATATCAAAAGCATACATTTGATTTGTAAGATCTCTTAGATCAATACGTTCAAACCAACTTTCCTCTAAAGTTGTGTCTAAGAAAATATCAGGAATCTCTCCAGAAATAGACAGCAACATTGCCTTTGTCCACAAACATTTAATACAAATTCCACAATTATGCGGCCGGGCTTTTGCATCACCACATGCTGAAAGGCTTGATAAATTAAAATTGTGCTTAACTAAATATGCTGTTTTTTCAAATCTAGTAACATCATCATCAACTGTGATAAGACTTCCGGTTGTATTATGCATTAGCTTATTAGATGCACTATTCGAACCATATGGATGACTTACAAATTGTTGATCCAATCTCTCATCTGATGCAATCAGGTAATGCTGATAACCTTCAAAAAGCGATAAAGAAGCAAATAAAGAAAAGATATGTGTAACGTGGGTACCTTTAGGATTACATTTTTGCTGATTATAAACAGTATAAATATTAGTTTTTACAAATCTGCTTTGACCAAAGATGGAACTCCTTAAGATTTGTGTTTTATCTAACAATTGCTCAAATTTTGAATTATCATTAACTTTATAATCCATGCCATGGACAGTCAAACTATCAACTCCATCGACTTGTTGTTGATAAAGCTTAAAGGTACTGTATGTTGAATCAATTCCCCCACTAAAACACATCAATGATTTTTGATTACTTTCAGCCATTGATTCCACAATATGGTGGGCTGTAATTTTAATTTTTTTATAAAAATGAGGCACCCAAAAATTCCAAATACGTGCTACCTTTAAAACTGAATCATATGCTCTTCTTGAAATAGGCTCATCGATTTCAATATGATCACCATGCTTCATTGCTAAAGGCAAAATAGCCCAAAGTGCGTAATCATGATAATTAATAACAGGCAAAGCCTCATAGGGAAAGAAAAATTCTATTGAATCGTACTTATTAGATGTGATTGATATCTTGTGTTCAGCATCATGAATATTTGGTTTAATAAGAAGATGATTCACTTTGAGTCCAATAGAATAAATACTGTAAATATTATAACCTTTGCCCCCTAAAATCGAAAACACTAATCTTGAATGAAACTATGACTAATAAAAGAAAGTTATCTATTGTAAGCTGTCATTAAAAAGTAAACATGTATTCTTTTCCGAATTGGTTTGATACTCTCTCCACCCATTGCTCTATTTTATCAGCTGTCATGACTTGAAAATCTCGCCAATAATATTTCATCTGCTTCCA